>NZ_JBQSYL010000013.1:0-120287 GCF_052379245.1 Glutamicibacter sp. AOP12-B1-11
CTAAGTCCATTGAACTCGATGGCCGCCCGTTTGGCATCTGCGCTTCACAGATCGACATCGGCAACACTGCTAGCGACATCATGGACGAACTCGGCACCTCGCAAGGAGCCTTGCAAGCCGACGGCTCGCGCAAGGTTGAGCCAACATTCGACCTGCAACAGGCAGCGCAAGCCGTAGCCTTCCTGGCTAACAGCCCACTCACCGTCTCGGTCAATCAGCTCACCATTACCGCTGCAGGGATGCCCTATATTGGCCGCGGTTAGTTCGCTTTGCGCGCGGAGTTCAGCTGGTGGCTATAGTGGGACGAACCGTTTAGAGTCCAAATTCAGGCAAGTGAGAAGATGAGCGCCGAACCGTCAGCAATGCAAGTGAGCTATCCGGAGAATTGCGGTAATGCCCCACGGCATCTGGTGATTCAGGAAGTGATCGTGGCGCTGCACGGGCGAGATCTGGATCATCTCAGGCTGTGGCTCACCGAGGACATTGAATGGGAAATAGTTGGCTTTGAAACGCTGCACGGGATCGAGGCGCTCTGTAGCTGGGTAATGATTTCAGGAGATACGAAATCACTCGAATTCAAAAGCGTGCTCACTCACGGTCGCGAAGGAAGCACCGATGGAAATATCACCAACGGTCAGGATATCTCCGCGGCTTTTAGCCATGTGCTGCGCTTTACCGGAGCAGCGAAAACCGCACGGATCAAGTCCGCGCGCAGCTATCTGGTGTCGAAGCCAATTTAGAAGTACTCGGCCAAGAACGATTCAAGCTTTGCAAACGCGGAATTCCAGGCCTTTTGGCTGCTCTCGATGACTTCATGTGGCAATGGGCCCTGCGTCAAGGTCACATAGGTCTGGCCGGCAAATTCCTTGAAGTCCAGCTTGGTGTGAATGACCAGATCCAGCGTCATCTCATGCGGACCATCGGCGCTGGCCAGGCATACCTGTTCGTCAAAGATCGTGACCACTGCCTTGAGCGGCACCTGAGCTTCCGGGTTATCGCTTTGTGCCATGGTCAGCTCATGGCGTCCCCCGACCTTCGGCTCGAGAATTACCGAGCCCTCCTGCACCGTCCAGCCATGCGGTCCCCACCACTGCGTAATAATCTCCGGTTCGACGAATGCGGCCCAGACCGCAGCACGAGGAGCGGCGAATTGCCGGGACAAGACAAGTTCATTCATTTCCTGCATACTCGGATTTTACCGTGCTCTCGGCGGGGAATCTAAAGCCGGCTATTTGGGGCGACGGGATTCCATGCGGCTAGCGGTATATACGGTTAGCTCATCGGCCTGAGTTCCGGCGGCCTCGTGGGCGCGCAGCACCATCATGGCGCGGTCCCATTTAATGCGTTCGCGTGGGCTGGTCATGATCGAGCGTTCGGCCGGGCCGAAAATACTCAACCCCAAATACTTCAGGCGCCATCGGGCACGATATCCAAGACTCAAGCCGGTGGTGTCGCTGATGATGGGCAGTGGTGACTCGTCCATGGGGAAACCTCAATTTGTCAGGGCGCCGGAGCCAATTGCGTCCGTGACTTAAGCCTACTCCAATAGTTGGTGCACCAACTATATCCTTAATCACTCGGCGGGCGCCGCGATTCCCGCGTCCACCACATCGCCCAGAATCTTGCACAATTCAACGACTTTTTGCTCGCTTAAGTTCAGCCGACTCAGCATCTCATGGGGAATATCCAACGCCTGCTCACGCAGCATTTCACCCTTCTGGGTAGTCTCAATCAAGATCGCGCGTTCATCGCGCGGATTCTTTCTGCGCTCGAGCAATCCGGCTTTTTCAAGGCGCTTGACCAGCGGGGAGAGCGTCCCGGGATCCAGATGCAGCTTTTCGCTGAGCTCCCGCGCACCGATTGGAGCAGATTCCCACAGGGCCAGCATCACCAGGTATTGCGGGTGGGTCAGCCCCAATGGGTCGAGCACCGGCTTATAAGCTGAAATCACCGATCGTGAGGCGACAGCCAGTCCAAAACACAACTGCCGCTCAAGCTTGAGCAGATCATCACGACGAAGATTGGAGCTGTCCACGATGTTTTGTTCTCCTTGGGGTTCATGCCGGTACCGACACTAAGATCGTACGCCAGCATCCTGAGACGGGGCTTGGCGGCAGAGCGCCACAGGCGTTAGCCTCAACATCTCGGCAAAGAAGACTTCAAGGAGACCTAGGTGAACCCAGAACTGCGTGCTAGCCGCTCACGATTCACCCGATGGGTAGCCACCCTTGCCCCGTCGGTATTCTCCAGCGTGATGGCCACCGGCATCGTAGGCATGGGTCTGCTGCTTTCCGGGTTCTCCGCCCTCGGCCAGGCTTTCTGCATCCTGGCCGGTATCATGTTCCTCGGACTACTCACGGTGCTGGTCCTGCGCGTCGTGCGCTATCCGACGGCGGTGCAAATTGATGCGCTGAACCCGGCCGTTGGTTTTGGGTTCTTCACCGTGGTCGCGGCCTCGAATGTCCTAGCCCTCGCACTGGCGGTTTTGAAGCTCCCGGGCGCCGCACTGACCGCGCTGATATTCGGGACGCTCATTTGGCTGATCACCACCTACGCGATTCCCGCCGGGCTGGTGCTGCATGAACGTCCGGAACCGGCACTGACCCACGCAAATGGGTCGTGGTTCCTCTGGGTGGTGGCCACCCAATCCGTTGCCGGCGGATTAGCGCATCATACGAGCTTCGGCGCCTGGGCCGCCATGCTTGCCTTAGCTATCTGGTTGCTAGGCTGCGCGCTCTATCTGCTGACCGCTACCCTCGTGACGGTGCGCATGATCCGCTATCCGAACCGCGCCGAGACGCTTTCACCGACGTATTGGATCTTCATGGGGTCCACCGCGATCAGCGTATTGACCGGTTCGCAACTACTCGGCTTGGCAAACCGCGGTGAGATTCCGAACTGGCTGCAAGCAAATATCGCCTTTACCACCTTGGCGTTGCTCGCCATAGGGTTATGGTTCATCCCCCTGCTGCTGGTCTTCGGAATCTGGCGGCACATCATCCACCGCCACCCGCTGAGCTATGAAACGGGCCTTTGGGCGATTGTCTTCCCGCTGGGCATGCTCGCCACCGCATGCCTTTCCCTGGGATCAATACCGGATTTCTCGGCTCTCTTTACGCTGGGGCAGATAGTGATTTGGGTGGCCGTGGCCAGCTGGGCGGGAACCATCGCCCTATGGGTGGCACGAATCAGGCATCCTGCCTAGTCTTAGGTTATGAGCAACCTTGAACAGGCACCGGCGGAAATCGACTGCAGCAACCTCGATGCACGCTCAGAGGTTCAGGCGCTGGAGCCCCGCCCAGTCCCCCTCGGTGGCCCGCGAGCCATGACGGTCTCCCGGACTCTTCCGCAGAAACAGCGCAGCCTGATCGGCGCGTGGTGCTTCCTCGACCACTACGGACCGGACGACGTAGCGCTCACCGGCGGGATGAACGTTCCACGGCATCCGCACACCGGACTGCAGACCGTCTCCTGGCTCTTCTCCGGCGAAATCGAACACATCGACTCGGCCGGGCATAAGGCCAAAGTGCGCCCCGGTGAATTGAACCTCATGACCGCTGGATACGGAATCACACATTCCGAAATGCTCTGCGAAGAAACCACGATCTTGCACGGAGCCCAGCTATGGACCGCCCTGCCTGACCGGGTGCGCAATATGGAACCAACCTTCGAAAATTACCGTCCCGAACCGATATACGGCCAAGGATGGATGCTCAACGTTTTCCTCGGCACTCTCGCGATTGGCGAGCAGAGCCTCACCTCCCCGGTGAAGACGCATACCGAACTCAGCGGGGCCGAACTGCACCTCGACCCGCATACCGAGGTCGAAATCGTGGTCCCCGCACATCACGAACACGGTGTACTCGTTGATCAGGGCCGTCCGACGGTCAACGGCAAACCACTTGAGCACCGCGAACTGGGCTTCGTCCGGGCCGGATGCACCACGCTGCGCATCACTGCCGGCGAGCAGCCGGTCCGCGCTTTGCTGATCGGCGGAGAGCCGCTGAAAGAGGAGATCCTCATGTGGTGGAACTTCGTGGGACGCAGCCATGAAGAAGTCCTCGCATTCCGCGCGCAGTACCAAGCGGAAATCGGCGCCGAACCAGGAGACAGCTCGGAGGACCGCTTTGGCCCATTTCCGGAAAACACTCCCGCGCCATTGCCGGCGCCGGCGCTACCTACCGTCCGACTACGTACACGAGTTAACCCCTCCTAGAAAGCGGCCACCAAATGAGCGAAATCACCCCTGTTTTCCTGCCCGAACGTCGGCGATATGCACTGGACGATGATGGAAAGGTCATTGGCGCAACCCACTTTCGAGAATTCACCGGTTCCGCTGGCACCGAGCGGATCTTTTTCCACACGACCGTGGACGAAGAATACGGCGGACAAGGACTGGCCAGTGTGCTGGTGAAATTCGCGTTGGACAACACCATCGCCGGTGGAGCCAAGATCGTGGCAGTTTGCCCGTACGTCAAGGCCTATGTCGCTAAGCACGCCGAATACCAGCCACACCTCGTCGCGACGACCCCAGAGCACCTGAAAGTCCTGCCACGCGCCTAGCTGCGCAGCTCAAGACCCTGCTTGTCCAGGGCTTCACGGAGGATGCGCAGCGCTTTTGGTCCGACGCCATGCAACCGAAGCAGCGCTTTCTCGCCGGTTTCGCCCGCTTGTTCGAGGCTCGTGATACCAGCGCTTAGCAGCGCCCTGGTGGCCGGTGCGCCGATGGCTGGGAGCTCAGTTTCCATACGCCTGGGCTACTTAGGGCCAGCCGCCGCCGGGGATTCGATCCGCGGCGTAACGACCAGCAGTACGATGATCAGGAACAACGAGAAGGCAAAGACCGCGGCGAAGCCCAGCCCCACTGCCACCGTGGCGAAGATGACCCCGCCAAGCGCGGTCACTCCCGCGTTGCCCAGCGCATCCGCCATGGTCATCGCCGAGGAGTTGAACCCTTGTTCCTGCTTGCCGGAGAGGGCCAGCATATTCACGTTTTGGCGTGGGAAGATCATTCCCATTCCAAATCCGCCTATCGCCCAACCAACCACGATGATGGCCACCGACGGGTGGAACAACGCGGCATAAAGCGCGGTGGAGATGGCGAACGCCCCGGCCAGGGCGCCGATTCCGATGCATGCGGAATTGCTTAAACGTTCACCGGCTTTCCCCTGCAGCCACGAGCCCAGGGCCCAGGACAATGCGGAGGCGGTGAGCACCAGACCCGCGCGGTCCGGAGGCAGAAAATAGTCTTCGCGCAGCAAATACGGCAGGTAGACCTCTGTGCCGAAAAATGCTCCAGCCACCAGCGATCGGGTCAGCACCGTGGCTGGCATTCCACGCCGGGCGCTGAAGGTCCCTACGGGCAGCAGCGGCCGGATCGCCAACAGGGCGAGCGCCAACGCTGACAGCAGGGCGACGACGGAGGGCCACCCATTGTCCATGAGCCCAAGCAGGTTCATGGCGATCACCGAAGCCCCGGTGAACCCCGCGAGCAGTAGCCGCTTGATGGAGACCGGACCGAGGGTTGCATCGCGTGCAGAATCCATGCGATGCAGGGTCGGGATGACCGCCACGATCGCGAAGGCGATGAAGATCAGCACCCCAAGGAATACCCAACGCCAACCGAGGTATGTGGCGATCAGGCCCGCAATCCACGGTCCGAGCAACGCCGGGATCACCCCGGCGGCGGCGAAAAGTGCGAAAATTTTGCTGTGCAATTTTGCCGGATATGCCCGAGCGATCAGCACAAAGATTGCCACGGTCACGGCGCCGCCACCGATGCCTTGCAAAATTCTTCCGAGGATCAGCACCTGCATATCCGCCGCGGTGCCGCAGATAAGCAGGCCGCCGGCAAAAATAGCCACGGAAGCGTACAGCGGAATCTTCGGGCCTCTTCGGTCCGAAACCTCTCCCGCAGCAACCATGCCAAGCATCGCGCTGGCAATCGGTGCGGCAAAGGCCAGCGCGAAGTACTTCTGTCCATCGAGCAGCTCACTGACCAGCGGCATGATCGTGGAAACCGCCAACGCTTCGAAACCCACCAAGAAGACCAGGACGAACATGCCCAGGGTGGTCGCCAAATATTTGGCGGCATAGATCGACTCAACCGTTGCGGAATCTACCGCAGAGTCACGTGGTGATGGCATGCGGCCATTCTTTCATTGAACTTCTCGGACGCCGATTCGGCACCGATGGTTAGTGGATGCACCGCATGGCTTTGTAAGCTGAACCCATGCTTAACGAAGATACGCGTCGCCGACTGGTCAAGATCACCGCGCTCTGCCTAGCGCTGATGGTGGGAGCTACCGGGATACTCTCCAGCGGTGTCCTTGGCCTTTTCTAGGCAGCCAGCCCCACGCGCGGCGCGAATGGACGGCGCTTTCAGCACTATCATCGGCACGAAGCCATGCACGGAGAACGCAGCTGAACCAAGGGGCAGGGCCAAGAAATCTTGCGGATTTCTGGACCCTGCCCTGTGCCGTAGGCCTGCCTCGGCAGGCTAGCCGTCGTTCTGCATGTTGCTGAAGCGCGAATAGTGGCCCTGGAACGCCACGGTGATGGTCTTGGTGGGGCCGGCACGGTGCTTTGCGATGATCACGTCGGCTTCACCCGGACGGTTTTCCTTGTCGTAGACATCGTCACGGTGCAGCAGGATTACCATATCGGCGTCCTGCTCGATCGATCCCGATTCACGAAGGTCCGAGATCATTGGTTTCTTGTCGGTGCGCTGCTCGGAACCACGGTTCAGCTGCGAGAGGGCAACCAGCGGAACGTCGAGTTCCTTGGCCAGCAGCTTGAGGTTACGCGAGAACTCGGACACTTCCTGCTGGCGCGATTCCACGCGCTTGCCCGAGCTCATCAGCTGCAGGTAGTCGAGGATGATCATGCGCAGCTCGTTGCGCTGCTTCAGCCGTCGGCACTTGGCGCGGATTTCCATCATGGACATATTCGGCGAATCGTCGATGAACAGCGGAGCTTCGTTCAAGCGACCCATCGTGGTCGCAATCTTCGTCCATTGTGCGTCTTCCACCGAACCCTTGCGCAGATCCTGCAGCTGGATGGATGCTTCTGCCGAGAGCAGGCGCATCGCAATTTCGTTGCGGCCCATTTCCAGCGAGAAGAAGACGGTGGCCATATTGTTCTTAATTGCCGCGGAACGGGCGAAGTCCAGGGCGAAGGTCGACTTACCCACTGCGGGGCGGGCGGCGATGATGATCATCTGACCACCCTTCAACCCCTGGGTCAGTTCGTCGAATTCGTAGAACCCGGTTGGCACGCCGGTAATTCCGTCGCCGGCGTTCGCCGCATTCTCGATCTCATCGACGGTTCCCTCGATGATGTCGCTCAGGCGCACGTAGTCTTCGCTGTTGCGGTTCTCGGCGACCTTGTACACCTCGGCCTGCGCCTCGTTGACGATCGCGTCAACCTCACCATCGGGCGAATAGCCCATCTGGACGATCCGGGTCCCGGCATCGACCAGTCGGCGCAATACGGCGCGTTCGCGCACGATTTCGGCGTAGTAGCCGGCGTTCGCGGCGGTGGGCACCTGCTGGATGAGGTTGTGCAGATAGGCGGCGCCACCCACGCGGGCGATCTCGCTGCGCTTGGTGAGCAGATCGGAGACCGTCACGGCATCGGCTGGTTCGCCTCGTCCGTAGAGATCGATGATTGCGTCAAAAATGGATTCATGGGCCGGGCGATAGAAATCTGTTCCGCGCAGCGCCTCGACCACGTCGGCGATCGCATCCTTCGACAGCATCATGCCGCCAAGAACCGACATTTCGGCAGGAATATCCTGCGGCGGGGTGCGACCCGCTTCCGAACCCTGACTCTCGTAGACCGGCTCCGCGCTCATAACTGACACTTCCATCCCCTATTGACCCTCTGGGAAATACCCTTGTGCCATGATGGCAACACTCAAGCATGTCACCGCCAACCGACGTTATCGTGTCGGCGGTACCTGTGGATATATCAGTCCCAAAGCCAACAGTAGGTCTCTTATCCATAGCCGCAAACTCTGTTATCCACAAGATCTGTGGATAATCCCCCTCTAGCTGTGGATGACCCTGTGTGCGACTTGGGGAGAAGCTTGTGGATTACCCCACTTAAGTTGCGCTAATGACTATCTGACTTGGAGTTTGTTGTTTGCACACCTGTGGATAGAAAGTTAATTTCTTTGTAGAGTCAACCTTCGCAAATGACGTTATCCACAGCATATCTCGCGGGATTCCGGTGTTTTCAACCCGCTTCATCGACTTATCAACGTACCATCCACAGAGGTGTGGATAGTTTTGTGGAAAGAATCTTCGTGAAGAACGCGGTAGTCACCGCTCCAAAAAGCTACTGAAACGTAACTTCGAGGCGAGTAATCCACAATTCGATGCAGAGCACCCCTCTGCGGTCATATGAACTTAACGCGCCCGCGCGGTCCAAGCTCGCCGGGCCAGTTAAACGACTGCGCGCCACTTGTCAGCGAAAATGACAGGTGGCGCGAAGCGAAGACAACTATTTAGACGAGTTCCGGGACTGGTAACGAGTGAAATCGTGAATCATGGAAAATCGACGGTGAATGCTCGGCGACCTTATGGCCATGGACCTGCAACAGGATGACCCAATGGTCTCCGGCCTCAACCTCACTGTAGATCGTCGTGTCGAGCCACAGCGTTGAGTCATGGATGAACAACGAGCCGTCGTCGCTGGTGTGGGTGTCCACACCGCGGAATCGATCTCCGCTCTTGGAAGCGATCTGCCTGCAGACCCCTTCATTGCGCTCGCTGAGCACCGAAACGCCGATTCGATTTGCGTCCCGCAGCTTCGGCCAAGTGTTCGAGGTTTTCTGCACGGCAAACATCACCAACGCCGGTTCCAAGGAAACCCCTACGGTGAATGAGGAGGCGACGATTCCCGTCTTTTCCCCGTTGACTTCGGCGCACAGAGTGGCAATTCCCGATGGGTGCTGGGCGAAAACCTTGCGCAGCGTCAGTGCGTCAAGTTCTTGATTCAAAGACATGCCTTGACTTCCTTTGCTTCATGCCCACCGGTACGGCGACGGTCGGCGGCAGGCTAAAGCAGCTTTGACTTGCTCTTACCCGCCGTCGAAGGTTTAACGCCTCGATGTGCGGTACTTGTATCGTGCGGTGTTGCGCGACACCGAATCTTCACCTGGAGCACCCCGCTACCGTATAGAGGGTTGCCGGCCAGCTAGCCAGGGCCTTTAGCTGACGCTCATGATTCTGATTAAAACGATATTGGCCTAAGCTCCCGCGCGTCAAACAAATTGCTTCGCAAATCGAAATATTCAACCCAAAATTCGATGAGCCACAAGTATTCGAGGGTCCATCGGAAATTTATTCAATCACAGGAGGGTTCGGATGCGGCTGCGCGGCCCGCTGATACCGCTCCCCTTCGGTGCGATACGAAGCGCCCAGCCTCTTGCATAGCGAACGGATCTTGCTAGCCTGAAACCATGCGGCCTCGAATAGCTGGTAATCCGAAGATCACGGTTTTCCTTGGAATTCTCGCCTGCGCCGCGATGCTCACCGGATGCGCCGCCGAAGCACCGCGTTCCCCCGGCGCCACGTCAAGCAGCAGGGCAGTCGATACCAAGTCGCCCGAACCGCGAAGGATCGCAGCCGAGCTAGCCGCCCCCTGGTCCATGGTCTTCGCCGAAAATACGCTGATCGTTTCAGAACGCGATTCGGGGCGGATCGTGGAAATAGATTCAGCGGGCAATGCCCGGCAAATCATCCGCTTGGACGACGTAGTTCATGGTGGCGAAGGCGGACTGCTTGGGCTGGCCTTTCAACAGCCCTACCTTTTCGCCTACTCCACCGCAGAAGACGGCAACCGCATCCAGCGATTCGAACTTTCCGGCGACAGCGGTGCGCTCGCGCTGAGTCATCCGCGGACGATCCTGTCCGAATTGCCATCGGCAGGAATTCACAACGGGGGGCGTCTAGCCATCGGACCGGATTCGATGCTCTACGCGACCGTGGGAGACGCTGGAAATGAATCCTCGGCTCAAGATCTGGAAAGTTTAGGCGGAAAGATCCTGCGGCTGACCATTCAGGGCGAGGTCCCCGGCGACAACCCCTTCCCCGGTTCGCCGGTATTCAGTTTCGGCCATCGCAATCCACAAGGTATCGCTTGGGCTCCCGACGGAACCATGTATGCCAGCGAGTTTGGGCAGAACCGCTGGGATGAATTGAACATTATTGAGCCCGGAGCCAACTACGGCTGGCCGGCGCACGAAGGCATTGCGGAAGATCCCGAATACCGCGACCCGATCCAGCAATGGAGCACGCAGTCCGCGAGCCCCAGCGGCATCACCATTTACGACGGGGTCCTCTACATCGCCAACCTGCGCGGGGAGCGCCTGCGAACCGTGGAGCTGAGCACGCCTCACGATTCCACCGAGTTCCTCGTAGGTGACCATGGGCGCCTGCGGGACGTGAAGGTCAGCGAGACCGGCGAGCTCTGGGTGCTGACGAATAACACCGACGGTCGCGGCACCCCGCAAGAGGGTGACGACAGGATTCTCGGCATCTCCCCGGAGACGCTCATCGACCGAACTGCCACCCGGCGCTGAATTTCGGCCACTGAACGAATTGATACTGCGGTTCTTGGATTGAACCCGAGGTCCATGCCACCATGAAGGTCGCAAGTGCTTCAGCTCACAGGCGCAGGCTGAAGGAAACCACGGATACGAATCGAAGGATATCGCACACATGGTCATGACTCAGGCTAACCACTCGGAACTCACACCCCTGCGATTCCTGCAGCGTTCGGCCGAGGTATACCCGTCGAAGACCGCGGTGATCCACGGGACCCGCAGGTACAGCTACGCCGAATTCGAGCGGCGCGTGCAACGCTTCGCCCAGGTCGTCAAGGCGCGGATCGCGCCCGGGGACCGCGTCGCGGTACTTGCGCCGAATACTCCCGAGATGCTCATGGCCCACTACGCGGTTCCGCTGGCCGGGGGCGTGCTGATCGCACTGAACACCCGCCTGTCGGCGCCCGAGCTGCGCTATATTATGGATCATTCCGAGTCGAAGCTGCTGTTCGCCGATACCGAATTGTTGGCAAATACTTCGACCCTGCGTTCCGAGATTCCGAGCTTGGAAGCGTTGATCGAGATCACCGATGACCAATACGCCGGTACGCGCCCGACCGTCGCCGTGGACGCGGTGCTCTGCGAGCTGCTGGACGCGGCCGGCGAGGAACGCCTGAGCTACGAGGTGGCAGATGAGCGCGCCCCGATCACGTTGAACTACACCTCGGGCACCACCGGCAAACCCAAGGGCGTGCTGTACTCGCACCGCGGCAGCTACCTGAACTCGCTGAGCGAGGCCCATCACCAAGGCTTCACCGCAAAGACCCGTTACCTGTGGACCCTGCCGATGTTCCACTGCAACGGCTGGTGCACCCCTTGGGCGGTCACCGCCGCGGGTGGCACGCACCTGTGCTTGCGCGGCGTGCGCGAGGATGCGGTGTGGGACGCCATTGAGAATCTTTGCGCCACACATCTGTGCGGAGCCCCCACGGTCTGCTCGATCATTGCCGACTCACCGCGCGCCCACGCCCTGTGCGATCCGCTGCGTATCACCACCGCCGGCGCCCCGCCGTCCCCGGCAATCATCACGAAGCTGCAGAAGCTGGGCATCGAGGTGGTCCATGTATATGGGCTCACCGAGGTCTATGGCCCCTACACCATCTGTGAATACCAGGATGACTGGGATCAACTGGATGCGGACACGCGAGCCGCAATGCTCTCCCGCCAAGGCGTGGGCATGCTGACCGCCGAAAGCGCACGCATCGTCGACGAGAATATGGTGGACGTTCCCGCCGATGGGCAAACCATGGGTGAGATCGTCTTGCGCGGCAACAACGTGATGATTGGCTACTACCGCGATGAGGCAGCCACCGAGCAGGCCTTTTTCGGCGGTTACTTCCATACCGGCGATCTGGGAGTGATGCACCCGGACGGCTACCTCCAGGTCCGTGACCGGGCCAAGGACATCATCATTTCAGGTGGAGAGAACATCTCCACCATTGAGGTCGAACAGGCTCTCGCCGCGCACCCGCAGGTGCTGGATCTTGCGGTGGTGGGCGTCCCCGACGACAAATGGGGCGAGCGTCCGGTCGCCTATGTCATTCGCACCACAGGTTCGAGCCTGGACGAGGCGACCCTGATCAATTTTGCCCGCGAACGGCTAGCTGGATTTAAAGTGCCACGCACCATCGTGTTCCCGCAGGATCTGCCGCGCACCTCTACCGGCAAGGTGCAAAAGAACGTGCTGCGCAATCGAAGCCTTGCAGCGCATTCAGAGAACGCCTGACTTGATGCCTGCTTTGGGTTCCCCCGCGCACCTGCGAGGCGTAAGGTGAGGTGCACTTAGCGCCGATTTCACGGGGAGTTCCCATGGCAGCGACATATACCTTCGACATCTTCTCCAGCCTCGACGGCTTCGGCAGCGCCACCGGAAATTGGGGCGGCTACTGGGGCAAACAGGGCCCGGAGCTGCTCGCTCGGCGGCTCGAGCACTACTCGCCACCCTGCCGGATGGTCTTCGGCGCAAACACCTATCGGCTCTTTGCCCAGTTCTGGGCCGAGGCGGAGAAATATACGGATGTGGATGACCCTTGGGGCGAGGCCATGCACAAGCAGCCTGCCACCGTCATTTCCAACTCCCTCGTCGGCCCGCTGGACTGGCCCGACGCGGCCATTGAGCGCGGTGATGCCCTTGCCGTAGTTCCGCGGCTGAAAGCCGAGTCGCTGGTGCCGCTGCGCTCTCACGGTTCGCTGTCCATGAATCGTTCGCTGTTGGCAGCCGGCCTCGTCGACTATATCCAAGTCACCATCTTCCCGGTGCTCACCGGACTGACCGGGCAATCACCGATCTTCGAGGGGGCCGAGGACTTCGACCTGGAACTCGTAGAGTCCCGACTGCTCGATGGCCGGACGCAAGAGCTCATCTATCGCCCGAGCCTGCATCACTAGCGCCGGTGAACCGGCAAAAAGTCGTCGTTGGCTACCGGAAATACGACCATCAGAGGGCTGCTTGCCCGGCGGCATGCGCGGCGCGAATCGGCTCCCCAGCCGCAGTCCGGTACCCCGGATAAACTATTGACCGGGCGGTCAATCAAACATAAATTGGAAATTGACTCCCAAAGGGAGCACTCCGACCTCTAGGAAGGTGATTTTCAATGAAGAAGTGGACTCGGTGGCAAGATTGGGTTGTCGTGGTGGCTGGCGCATACGCCGCGCTGTCGACAACATGGGTCGCGGGCACCACGATGTCCATGAACCTGATGGTGGGCCTTGGCGCCCTGATGGTCGTAGTCGGCATATGGAGTGTCGCCATGCCACGGCTGGTCAGCTTGGAGTGGGTGCTGGCCGCGGTCAGCGCGCTCTTGGTCGTCTCCCCTTGGCTCGGATCCTATGCAAGCGGCTATGCCACTGCTTCTTGGGTCTCGTGGATCTGTGGCGCCGTCGGCCTGGTTGCTTCTCTCTGGGCAATAGCACCGGCGATGCACATGCGCCACGAAGCCCACGGCGGCACGCGGGCAGCGCACTGACAACCATCTGCAACACGCAACCGGACGCGTGCGGGACAACGGGCAGAGCCCGCTGAGTCGCACGCGTCATTCTTGCCCGCAGCTCAATCGCGGAAGGATCTCCCCAATGCCCCTGCGCACCCCGACCCACGGCGGCAAGCACTCTCCTCGTGCCAACGACGAAACCGGAGCCTCCGCACGCACCCGCATCCTGAATGCAGCCGAACAGCTGTTCGCGGCGCAAGGCTTCGATGGGACCCCTACCTCGCATATCGCCAGGGATGCCGGCGTACCCAAAGGGCTCCTGTTCTACTATTTCCCGGCGAAGTTCGCCCTGCTCACGGCCTTGCTGGAGGAACGCCTCCAGGGCACGGAGATCGATTCCGGCGCGCTGGCAGTTCCCGGCGATCCTGCCTCGGGCCTCGTGATGATCGCCGAACGCTACTGCGCGGAGCAGGCGCGCTCCACCATGCTCCGGGTGGTGCTGTGGCGCGAACAGCATACCCACGCGGAGGTGGCGGCAGCCTTGGCAAGCTATCTGCATGATTTGGAGCAGTCAATCGAGCAGCTGCTGAGCCTGAGCGTGAGTTCCGCGGTGGATCAGCGATTTCTGCAGGCCGCCAGCCGGCTCTGGGCCGGCTATTTGAGGACTCTGCCGTTGCCGGGCGCGGCAACCGGCGGGCAGCGGTCCGCCATGGAGCTGCGCCTGGCCGCGGACCTGGTCTGCTCCGGGATGAACTCGGGGCAGTGAACGCGCGCGAGCCCGCGAGAACCCAAGGGTTTTCGCGGGCTCCTTGCACGGTATGCGGCGGACTACTGGGCCAGGCGCATATCCCCGGTTTCGTAGTAGCGCTGGTGCCAGCTCAAGGCCTCGCCCAGCAGGTGCGGGGTGTGCTTGCCGTAGCTTTCGCTCCGGGCCCGGTCGAAGTAGTCCTGGAGCATTGGGCGGTACGCCGGGTGCGCGCACTTGTCGATAATCAGCTGGGCGCGCTGCTTCGGCGACAGCCCGCGCAGGTCGGCCAGGCCCTGTTCGGTAATCAGGATCATGGTGTCGTGCTCGGTGTGGTCCACGTGGCTGGCCATGGGCACGATGCCCGAGATCTTGCCGCCCTTGGCCACCGACGGAGACATGAACACCGACAGGTAGCCATTGCGCGCAAAGTCGCCCGAGCCGCCGATCCCGTTCATCACATGCGAGCCGAGCACGTTGGTGGAGTTCACGTTGCCGTAGATGTCCGCCTCGATCATGCCGTTCAGCGCGATGCAGCCCAGCCGGCGAATGATCTCCGGGTGGTTGGAGATTTCCTGGGCGCGCAGCAAGATGCGATCGCGGTAGTGGGCCACGTGCTTGTTGAACTCGTCGATGCCCGCCGCCGACAGTGAGAAGCTGGTGGCGGAGGCGAACTCGATGGTGCCGTCCTTGATCAGCTCCAGCATCCCGTCCTGGATGACCTCGGTGTAGGCGGTCAAGCCCTTGTAGCCGCCGCGGGCCAGGCCTGCGAGCACCGCGTTGGCAATGTTTCCCACGCCCGACTGCAGTGGCAGCAGCTTCTCGGTGAGCCGTCCGGCGCGGATCTCGTAATCCAGGAAGTCCAGCAGGTGATCGGCAATCTGCGTGCTGGTCTCGTCCACCGGGGCAAAGGGGCTCAAGCGGTCGGGCGCGTCGGTTTCGACGACCGCGACCACCTTGGTGACGTCGATGTCCAGGTATTTCTGGCCGATGCGGTCGCGCACCGTGGTCAGGTTGATGGGTTTGCGGTGCGGTGGCAGCGCGGTGCCGTAGTAGATATCGTGCATGCCGTCCAAGGAGGCGGACTGCTGAGTGTTGACCTCGATGATGATCCGGTCTGCCATTTCCAGCCAGGTCTTGTTATTGCCCACCGAGCTGGAAGGGATCAGGTCGCCTTCTGCGGTCACCCCGACGACCTCGACGATAGCCACATCGATCTTGCCGTAGAAGCCGAACCAGGCGTGCTGGGCGACGTGGGACAGGTGAATGTCCATGTACTCCATGTTGCCGTCGTTGATGCGGCGGCGCAGTTCCGGATCGGACATGTACGGCAGGCGCAAATTCATGCCCTCGGCCTTGGCCAGCACTCCGTCGAGCTCGGGGGCGGTCGACGCGCCGGTGAGCACGTTGATCTTGAAGTCCTTGCCCTCGCCATGCTGGCGTTCCATCTGCGCCGCGAGCGCGCCGGGTACCGCCTTGGGGTATCCCGCACCGGTGAAGCCACTCATGGCCACAGTCATGCCGGGTTTGATAAAAGTTGCCGCCTGTTCGGCACTCATCAAACGGTCAACAAAGGCTCGGTGGTGAATACGCTCGTGCAAAATAACCCCTTCTAAACTTCCTTGTGATGCAGGTCTATAACCTGCATCTCACCGGAATACTTTAGCCGTTATTCGCCTGCAGTTAGACCTCTACCAGGCCTTATCCGCGATAGGTGGGGATATTAGCGACGAGGTGCGTCCAATTTGCGCCGACCGGTCTAGCCTGCGGCGGCCCCTTGGCCTAGTTCAGGTCCACGTGAATGGTTTCGCCGACAACCCTTGCCTGCAGCCTGCCACCCATCGCTTCGACGTAACGGCGCAAGGTTGCGAACTGCACGCGATCGATATCTCCGGTTTCCATGCGGGCCACGCGATCAACGCTGAGCTTCAGCGATGCGGCCAGTTCCACCTGGCTCATTTGCGCATCTTCGCGCATTTCGCGTAGTGACAGCTTGCGGGATTCTTCCTGCACGGTACGCCGATGCTCGGCAACCGCGTCGCGCTGGGAATCAGTTAATACATCTGGATCGGCATACGCAAAGCCCATGTGTTCCACCGCTTCTCTTTATTTAGGTCAACCATAGCCACTCTCACATTCGAGGCTATGGGCGGCAGCAGCGTTCCCCAATGATTATGACGACATTAGTTCCGGTCAATTTGGTGAATTATGGGCCAACACAGGGTTTCGCCATGGCATGGAATGTAGTTAAGCGCGAACGACTAGGGAAAATCGGGAAATATCATCCGAAAGCAGGATGAAAACCTAGCTATGTAAGAATCATACTTAAGGGATGGACGAGAATAAGGTAGTTCATCAAATCAGACGGTCCATGCTGCCCGTCGTGATCTTGAGCCAATTGCTCCAGGGGCCAAGCCACGGTTATTCAATGCTTTCAAAATTCGATGAGCACGGCATCACCGGGATCAAGAGCGGCACCTTGTACCCCCTGCTACGCGGCATGGAAGAGGCCGGAGATATCGCAGCCGAGTGGGAAATCGCCGACCGCGGACCGGCGCGCAAGAACTTCACCATCACCGAGCAGGGCCAACAGACCCTGCAAGAAATTCGACTCTGGCTACGCCAGATTGGCTAGGAGCGCCTTATGCAAGATATTGACACTTACCTCGAAGAGCTGCGCTTCAGCCTTTCACTGCGCAACCTGAACGCCGACACCATTCGCGATATTCTGCGCGAAGTGAGCTCAGAGTGCAATAACTACGAAGAGGCAACGGACAACTTCGGCACGCCAAATGACTACGCCGGCAGCTTCCCCAAAAAGGGCGCGGCAAAGGGGCATCAAATGTTCATGATGATCGGAGTGGCCTTGGGAATACTGTGGCCAGCATTTCAGCTGATCGATCGCGCCCAAGACCCCGATGGGCTCAACGGGCTCGGAACGATAGCCAAAACCTGGCTCCCAGCGTTGGGCTTTATCGCACTTGGAATCCTCATCGACTTCTCACGCGCGCTAAGCCGTTCCCGGAAGACCCGCTAAACGCCAATGGGCGGTGCACTCCCCTTGCGGAGAATGCACCACCCATTGAGAAGAGGTGAGTCTAGGCAGACTTACTTCTTGGCAGCAGCTACAACCTGAAGCTTCAGGTTTGCAACAACATCCGCGTGAATGCGAACGGTTGCGCTGTAGTTGCCAGTCGACTTGATGTGGTCGTTGACCTCAACGTTGCGCTTGTCGATCTTACCCAGACCGGCAGCCTCAACTGCGTCAGCGATGTCAGCGGTCTTAACGGTGCCGAACAGGCGGCCGTTAGCGCCAGCCTTGACGGTGATCTTCACCGGCTGGGACTTCAGCTTCGCCGCAATTGCCTGAGCTTCCTCAAGGTTTGCAACGGCACGAGCGGCACGAGCAGCCTTGATGGACTCAACCTGCTTCTCACCGCCCTTGGTCCACACGAGTGCGAACCCGCGTGGAAGGAGGTAGTTACGGGCGTAGCCGTTCTTTACCTCAACAATGTCGCCCGCAGCACCCAGACCGGATACTTCGTGAGTCAGAATGATCTTTGCCATTTTGCTATCCCTCTTCCTTAGCCTCGGCCAGCGCCGGAGTAAGGCAGCAGGGCTACTTCACGTGCGTTCTTGATTGCCTGTGCGATCTTGCGCTGTTCCTGAACCGATACGCCGGTCACGCGACGAGCGCGGATCTTTCCGCGATCAGAGATGAACTTGCGCAGCAACGCTACGTCCTTGTAGTCGATGACGGTGATGTCAGCGGCCTTCAAGGGATTGGACTTTGGTTTGGGCTTACGGATTTCAGCCTTAGCCATCGTGGAGCTCCTTAGGTTTGGAGCCCGCAGAGAGATCTGCGGGATGGTGAATAAATAATTGTTAGAAAGGTGGCTCGTCGTTGCCTGGGTTGCCCCAGCCACCGCCGCCGCCGTTGTTACCGCCGGAGTTGCCTCCGGTGCTCCACGGGTCGTTGGATGGAGCATTCCATCCACCGCCCTGCTGCGGCTGCTGCTGCGGCTGCTGTGGGGCATTTTGCTGCGGCGCGTTGGAGAAACCTCCACCGCCACCGTTGTTGCCAAAGCCGCCCTGGCCACCGCCGGAGCGCTGGGTGCGGGTTACCTTGGCAGAGGCAAAGCGGAGCGACGGGCCGATTTCATCGACCTCGAGCTCCATGACGGTGCGACGTTCGCCTTCCTTGGTGTCGTACGAACGCGAGCGCAGACGACCCTGGGCGATGACTCGCATGCCCTTGGTGAACGTCTCGGCTACGTTTTCTGCAGCCTCACGCCACACCGATGCACGCAAGAACAGGGCTTCCCCGTCCTTCCATTCATTGGACTGGCGATCGAAGGTGCGAGGAGTCGAAGCGATCGTAAAGTTCGCTACGGCTGAACCGGATGGCGTGAATCGCAGCTCCGGATCGGCGGTCAGATTTCCGATGACGGTAATAACAGTCTCGCCTGCCATTGACTCTCCTTACTCAGAATGAACGTTTGTCGTACAACGGAAGATGTTGCCAGCGTAATTAAACGCGGGCCTCTTCCGGACGGGTGACCTTGTGGCGCAGGATCTGCTCGTTGATCTTGAGCTGACGCTCAAGCTCGAACGAAGTAGCTGGATCCGCGGTGTAGTTCACCACGATGTAGATGGCTTCTGCCTTCTTCTGGATCTCGTAAGACATCTTGCGACGTCCCCAGATATCGACCTTCTCGATCGATCCACCAGCAGCGCGAACAACCTCGAGGTACTTCTCGATGGTTGGTTCTACGGTGCGGTCATCGACCTCTGGATCGATGAGGACCATAAGTTCATAAGCACGCATGTGAACCCACCTCCTTTGGGCTAAACGGTCGCGGCATTTCCGCAACAGGAGGTTCTTGCGTTATCCGTGCTCCGCGGCACCCAAGTTTCGGGCGTGCAGTAGCACAGACCTTTCAATCCTACCCGAGATGTCGGTCGGGGCAGAACCCTTGGTGTCCTAGATCATGAACTCATTTTTGCTCGCCGTCCATTGCAGCTTCCAGACGCTGACCGAAAACCGGCGCCAGTGTGCGCATATAGGTGTCCGAGACATGATGCTTATCCCGGTAGACCAGCACATTTCCGATGACCGCCGGGCAGCGCTGGTCGATGCAGAACTGATCGCTGAAATCCAGCACCTGAACCCGCGGCTCAAGCTTCGCGGCCTGCCGCGTGGCATCCCCCTCTTCGAAGGCGGACTCCTTGTCGAAGGAGCACTGCTCGGGGTTGGAGGAGTGTTCCTCCACGCAGTCGCGTGCATAGGAATCCTGCGGCGGCCGCGGCGTATCAACCACCGCGTACACCTGGCGTCCTGCGTTTTCTAGCTTGCCCCACTGCTCGGCGTATCCCTGAGCCGCGTCCCCGACGAAGCTCGCGCCGCCCCAGTTGGCCGCAACGACCGCGTTGAGGTCCTCGCGTTCACTGAGTTTCATCAGTGTCTGCTCATTGGCTTCGGCGCAGTTGATCCCTCCCTCGCGTTCGGCGGTGCGACTTTCGGCGCTGAACGGGCAGGAGTTCTTCAAATAGGTCACGATCTTCCAGCCGCGCTCCTTGGCGTGGCCGGCGAGCGCCTCGAACCAGTGGGCCGCGTGGGAGTCACCTACTAGGGCCACCGTAAGGGTGGCGTCCTTGCTGCCGAATTCGCATTCCTTGATCTGGGTGGATTGCGGGTCTTGCACGCATTCGCCTAGATCCGGCTGATCATCTTCGGCCGTTGCCGGCACCGGAATGATCTGGGGCTGATCTGCCAGGTAGGCCGGGGCGCCAGCGGATACGGAGGCGGCGCCGAAGCCGGCCGGCGGGTTCTGCAGCAGCGCCGCGACTTGTTGCTGCTCGCGCTCGATCGATTCGCGCTGCGCTACGCCCGGAATCAGCGCCACGGACGCAACCACCGCGATCATGGTGGCCCCTGCGAGCAGCGAGCGCTTCGCGGAGGCCGCCACTGGCTGCCAATGGCGTGCCGGGGTTTCGACGAAACGCAGGCTGGCCCAGGCCAGCGCCAGGGATCCTGCCATGAGCGCCAATGATTCCACCGGGGTCGGATCATGCCCGGTGAGATGGGTGGCGAAAACTATCAACGGCCAATGCCAGAGATACAAAGAGTATGAGGCCAACCCGATCCATTGCACCGGGGCAAAATTCACCAGCGCGTGCAGCGAACCGGGACCCGAGGTGGTGCCTGCGGCAATGATTGCCGCACAGCCAAGCACCGGAACGGCGGCAGCGATTCCGGGGAATACGGTCTGCGCGTCATAGCTGAAGGCCGCACCGAGAATTGCGGCGAGCGCGAGCAGCACCACCGCATTGCGCACCGACCAGGAGCTGACCCAGCGCGGAAGCGTGAAGGCGCCATTGGCATGCCCATCCGCTGCAAGGGCGAGCAGCCCTCCGGCCGCTAGTTCCCAGATGCGCGTAGTTGTCACGAAGTAGCCCGCGGCGTCCCCGGAATATCCGGTGAAGATCGAATAGCCCAAGGAAAGCAGTGCGATAACCGTAAAGGCGATCCACAGCATCCGGCGGCGGGAGGCAAAGCGATCGGCTCGCGGGCCGGGGAGGTTGTGTTTGACCAGCAGGCAGGCCGCCAGCACCAGCAGTGGCCAGAACAGGTAGAACTGCTCCTCAACCCCTAGGGACCAAAAGTGCTGCAGGGGTCCGGGTGCCTGCTCGGACGCAAGATAGTCCACGGAATCCGCGGCCAGCACCCAGTTCTGCACCGAGAAGGCCGAGGCGAGGCCCTGCACGGTCAGTGTCCCCCACTGGGTTTTGGGGAAGATGGCCAGGGCCGCCGCAACGACCACCAATATGACGAGCATTGCGGCTGGCAAGATCCTGCGGGCACGCCCGGCGAAGAAGGAGGCCAGGTTCACCGTCCCGGTACGCTGCGCCTCCCGCAATAGGTGCGAGGTGATCAGGAAGCCGGAGATCACGAAAAAGATGTCCACGCCAATATAACCGCCGGGCAGCAGTCCAGGCTCCAGGTGGTAGGCAACCACCAAAAGGACCGCGAGGGCACGCAGCGCCTGGATCTCGGGCCGGAAGTTCTTGGGGGCAGCAGGAGGGGAGCTCATAGAGTTCTATCCGACCACCGCCGGGTTAACGGATAGTAACTATCCGATGACTCGCAGGCCATCGGCAGGTACCAATCCCCTGCGCCGGAGCTGCAAGAAGCCAGAGAATCCGTATCTCCATGCACCTGCCGCTCCGGGGCACTGCTGGCTCGATATCAGGCTTCCCTGCCTCGCCGATGCGCGTGCCCGGGAGCTAAGGTGCGGGATTCTGCTCAGCTACTACGTTTTTGCTTCTCCCGAATGAGGTCGAGGGCCAAGATCGACCCGATGACGGCCTGACGCTGCCCAATTGTGAGGCTTGGGGCAAGCCGCAAGGCATAGGTGGATTTACCGAGCAGGGCATTGCCCACACCCGACCATTCGCGCGCAACGCTGGCTAGCACACCCGCCGCTCCGGTGACTTGGAAATCGAATCCCCAAATATCACCGGACATTTCCAGCTCCTCACCCTGAAAATCGATGGTGATTCGAGTTTTGAAGAAGGTGATTCGCTTGACCAGACTAGCCAGCGGATTGCCCGGGCCATCTAGGATTTCCAAGCGGTCGCGGCCTAAGGTCATGGTGTCTTTCACCTGTATGACCGGATTGTCTGGACCGTCAAAAACCGTAAGCTGCCGGGCCCCGGCAAACATCCGGCCCAGCGCGCTGCCACCCGTTTCAACGTGGGCAACCTGCACGCCAGCGCCGTCCCTGATGGCGAAGTCATTCTTCGAGATGTTTTTGGTCTGCTGGAACACCAACAGGTCCTGAGCGAAGATCGTCATGAAGGCGATTATGCCATCAAGCGCCGCGGTACCTCGAGGCTCGAAGTTGCCAGCGAACTCAGCGGCAACGACCAACTCAAACTCCAAATGAACTCGGAATCAAAGCAAGATCTTGAGTTCATTTGGAGCTGAGATCATTTTCCCTAGGCTCCGAAGAACTCGCGGGAGACCTTCGAGAGGTACCAAGGATCATCCACGCCGCACATCTCGCGGGCCGAATGCATCGATAGCAGCGCGACGCCTACGTCCAGGGTGCGGATGCCCAAACGGGTGGCGGTCAGCGGGCCGATAGTCGAACCGCACGGTACCCGGTTGTTCGAGACGAACTCTTGGTATGGAACTCCTGCGTTCTCGCACCAATTCGCGAAGGCAGCTGCCCCGACCGCGTCGGTGGCGTAGCGCTGATTGGCGTTGATCTTCAGCAAGGGTCCGCCGTTGAGCTGCGGTCGGTTGGCCGGGTCATGGCGCTCCGCATAGTTCGGGTGCACCGCGTGGCCGGCATCCGCGGAGAGGCAGACCGAGGCCGACATCGCCCGGGCGGTGTCTTCAGTGCTCGCGCCGAAGGATGCCTGGATCCGGCCCAGCAGTTCTTCCAAGAATGGTCCGCTGGCACCGGAACGCGATGCCGAACCGATTTCCTCATGGTCGAAGGCGGCGAGCATGGCGATGTGGTTGCCCGATGGGTTCCGCGAGTAACCGGTCAACGCAATCAGCCCGGCATGCACGCTAGTGAGGTTGTCCAGTCGTGAACTGGCGAAGAAGTCCTTGCCGTGGCCGAATACCTCGCCACGCTGGGCCGGAGCGGTCAGCACGTCATAGCCTGCAACCAAGGCCGGGTCCACGCCCGCTGCGGCCGCCAGAATACCTAGAATGTCTGCGTCTGCCAGCTCCCCGGCGCCGAAGATGGGGTTGGTGTGGGCCTGCTTGTCCAAGGTCAGGCCGTCGTTGACCTGGCGGTCCAGGTGAATCGCGAGCTGCGGGATGCGCAGCAGTGGTTCGGTCTGAGCCAGGTGCACGGACCCGTCGCGCAGCACCAGACGTCCGGCGAGCACCAGTTCGCGGTCCAGCCAGGAATTCAGCAGCGGACCGCCGTAGACCTCAACCCCTGCCTGCCACCATCCATTGGAGCCGGTGGTTGGTTTGGGCTTGAGCTTAAAACCGGGTGAATCGGTGTGCGCACCGAGGATGTGGAAACCGCTGGTTGCGGTGGCGGCTTCGGGCTGGACCCAGGCGATGACGGCGCCGTCACGCACCACATAGTAGGAGCCCGCGCTCAGCTTCCACGCGGCCGATTCGTCCAATGCGGTGAAGCCCGCGGCATCCAATCGTTTGGCGGCGCTGGCTGCCGCGTGGAAGCTCGACGGGGAGGTCGCTACGTATTCGGCCAGGTCTGCAATGTGGGCCATTGCTGCGGCTTGTGCCATAACTGGGTGCTCACTTCTTTCATCAGGTTTCGGTGTCGGCCTGAATTGCCGAGCTTTGTCCAGCTTAGTGGGCTTCTGCCGTTAGCGGCTATGCCAACGAATGCACCATGGAGTTTTCAGCAACTTGCCTGCGGATCCTTGGAGTCCGGGCTGGCTTGGCGCATACGGGCTGACCCGATGCATGGCTCAACTTCGGCATTCTTGATCATCGAATAGCTCTGACCAGCGAATCAAAAGGTATTGCACTTGACGAAGTGCCCATATTCGGGCAATGCTGGCAGAAAGTAGCCAACTAGGAAACGAGCGAAATCATGACATCGGCTCCTCACAGCCCAGATGAGATCCCGGTTGGTCACGAGCCAACACCAGATCCAGACGAAGTTGCGGTAACAAAACCGGTAACCGGTCCGGTCGACCAACCGAAAAAATCCAAGGGTAAGACCCCGCCACCTGAACCGGAGGCCAAGTTGCCTGTCACCAGGCTCGGACGGATCTGGACGGCATCCGTGCTGGGGCTCATTGTCCTGGTGCTGCTCATCATTTTCATTGCCCAGAATCAGGATCAGGTGACGCTGCGCTACTTCACCTACGAAGGCCAGGTAAATCTTGGACTGGCGCTCTTCATTGCCGCCGTCGGCGGTGGCTTGTTGATTGCTGCAGCTGGGGCTGCCCGCGTGATTCAGTTGCGCGCCACCGCCAGGAAAGAGCGCAAGGCTCAGAAGCGCCGTTAAGCGCAGAATCGCTGTTGGCGGCACCCTATACGGGTGCCGCCAACGGCGATTTTTTTGCGAAAGCCTTAGAAGTCCAGCCCCTGCGAAGGGATGACCAATCCTGTCTCGTACGCATAGACCACGGCCTGCACCCTATCTCGCAGATGAAGTTTGGTCAGGATCCGTCGCACATGCGTTTTGACCGTCGCCTCGGAGAGGAAAAACCGATGCGCAATCTCCGCATTGGACAACCCCTCGGACAGGGCGCGCAGCACTTCCTGTTCACGAGGCGTCAGATCATCGAGTAACGGATCGCGTTCCACAGCCTCCGCATTCTTCGCAGGCTGGCCTTTAGCGCCGTTGCGCACATAGGTCTCAAGCAGTCGCGCGGTCACACGCGGTGCAACAACCGCGTCCCCCGAAGCAACCAGCCGTACCGCGGAGACCAGCTCCTCTGGGGCCACATCCTTGAGCAAGAAGGCACTGGCACCGGCCTGCAAACCGGAAAACGCGTACTCATCCAGGTCGAAGGTGGTCAAGATGATGATCTTCGTTTCCGGATGCTGCTTGGCGATCCGTTCGGTCGCCTCAAGGCCATCCATCTTCGGCATGCGCACATCCATCAGCACCACGTCCGGGGTCAACGCCGCGGTCTGCGTCAACGCTTCCAGGCCATCTGCAGCCTCCCCAACGATATGCATATCGGTTTCGCCTTCGAGAATCAGCCGGAAGCCCATGCGCAGCAGCGGCTGATCGTCGACCAGCAACACTTTAATATTTTCTTCCATGAGCTACTCCTTGGGACTTGGATTCTGCGTGCTGTATTCGGGCAATTGCAAGGAGGCTTTAACGATCCAACCGCCGTTGGCCGCCGGCCCTGCGTTCACCGTTCCGTCAAAAAGCGCCACGCGTTCACGCATCCCGCGCAGTCCCTGACCGGTGCCGACACTTGGCACACGGGTTGCATCACCGTCATCGATGATTTCGATCCGCACCTGGCTCGCACAGCGTTCCATGCGCACCTGCACGTTGCTGACATTGTGGGCGTAGCGCAAGGAGTTGGTCAATGACTCTTGGATAATACGGAAGATCGTCAGCTGGAAGGCGGCGTCCTCGGGAAGTTGCTTTCCGGTGTATGTATAGGTCAGCGGCAATCCTGCAACACGGAAGCCCTCAAGCAATTGGTCGAGGCTGCCTCCGGTTGGTTTAAGCTCTGGCTCACCGGTCTCGTTCTGGCGTAAGACCCCGAGCATGCGGCGCATGTCGGCGAGCGCCGCCCGGCCGGTGCCCGAGAGTTCTTTGAGCACCTGCTCGGAACGTTCCTGGTCGCGCCGCCCGACCACGCGCGCCCCTTCGGACAATGCAATCATCACCGAAAGCGAGTGGGCGACCACGTCATGCATTTCGCGGGCAATACGGTTTCGTTCCTGCACCTGGGCAAGGCGCGAGACCTGTGAGGCCCAATGGTTGAGCTCGGCCTCGTGAATGCGCGCATTGCGGATGTTCGTACCGATAGCCGCGGCGGCGGCGTAAATACCAATCAGGAATCCGCCGGTGACACCGATGAGAATACCGGAAGCCGCAGCGTCATCGAGGTTTTCTTCATCTGGTTCCGCGGTCAGATCCGAAAGGTCCGGGTAACCCATCAACACCATCATCAACAGTTGGAAGCAGCCGGCGAGCAGCGCGATGGGGATCGCGCGCCGTCCAGAATAACTGGTTCCCACCGTGTACAGGGCGATGGTCATGCCGACCCCGCCCATTCCGCCGCCTTGACCGGCAATTAATATGCCGACGAATTCAAGGACAAAAACGATGCTCAGCACGGTTAGCGGCGCCTTGCGACGCCAGAGCAGCACGAGCCCGATACTCACCGTCAGCAGCAAATACAGCGCCGGAGGTACCTGTGGCAGATAGGCCATCATGACGGTGTTGGGGAGCGCCAAGAAGAAGTAGATTACTACGGTTCCCACAACGACCACACGCGGATGGGTGCGCAGGTACCTGCGTACCCGGCCCATCCGCTTGGCCGCCAGCTCGTCGAAGGAGACTATCGGCTCCTGCAGCGATGTTTGGCTCATGTCATCCAGTCTAGTTTGCTCAACTGCTACAACTCTTCTTAGACGTCTCGGCTCTTCAACAGCCAAGCACCCAGAATGAGCGGAATCAGCGTCCATCCGGCTACCCCGAGCAGCTGCTGCCACTGCTCAAGCTCGCTGGGGTAGGACAGCGGCATAGCCAATGACATGCTCAGATTGTCCGGAAGGAAACGGACGATGTCCTGGACCCAGTCGGCAACCAAGGTGAGCAGCCCGGTGACCGCGGGAAGCACAAAGAACAACGCCACCAGCGAGGTAATTCCACCGGCAGAGTTGCGCAGCAGTGCACCCAGAGCCAAACCGATCAGCGCAGCCATTACCACGGCCAAAACTCCGTACCAGAGCACGTTCTGGAAATCGCCGCCGAAGTAGTCCAGCTCCATGTTGTAGTTCTTGGCCAATGGCATGCATACCAGGTAGGCAAGTGTGCTTCCGATGACCTGGACTACGGCGCAGAGCAGGGTAATCAGCGTAGCCTTGGCGGCGAAGACGCGCAGACGCTGCGGGCTGGCCAAGAAGGTGCTCACCGCCGAACCGGTGGTGAATTCGCCGCTGATGAGCAGCACGCCCAAAACACCGAGGATCAGCTGGGAGAACGCCAGGCCGGAACCCACGAGTTCTGCGGTAAAGGCCGCACTTGACATGTCCGGGGCGCCTGGCACCGGTGGGGCCTCGCCGGCAAAGGAGCCAACTCCCCACACGCCAATTGCGGCAATGCCCATATTGAGCACGATCGCCACAAGCAGCAGAATACGAGTGGAATTCAGTGAGAAGAAACGAATTGATTCCGAACGCAGCACACCACCGAAGGTGACCTTGCCGCGTGTTGGGGTTGCGAGCTGGGTACTCATTAGTTCGTTCCTCCGGCAACTGCTTCGTTGAGAATTCGTGATTTGTATTCGACCTCGTCGCGGGTCAATTCCATGTACGCGTCTTCCAGGGTCCGCTGCATTGGACGCAACTCGCTCAGCACGACTCCGGCTTCCAGGGCGCGGCGGCCGATCGATTCGGAATCCGGGCCGGCGACGCGCAAGGTTTCCGCATCCAGACGGGTCAATTGCACCCCATCGGCTGCCAAGCTGCTCATCAGCAGCTCCAGATCGCTGGAGCGGACAATGGTTTGCGAGAGCCCGTCATCGATGAACTCGTTGATCGGAGCATCCGCAAGGATCCGGCCGCGGCCGATCACAATCAGATGATCAGCGGTCTGCGCCATCTCGCTCATCAGGTGCGAGGAGATGAATACGGTCTTCCCCTCGGCCGCCTGCTGGCGGGCCAGGTTACGCACCCAGGCGACACCTTCCGGGTCCAGTCCGTTAACCGGTTCGTCCAAGATCAGCACTTGCGGGTCCCCGAGCAGCGCCGAGGCGATCCCCAGACGCTGTCCCATGCCCAGCGAGAAGCCACCAACCTTCTTGCGGTTAAGTTGGCTCAGGCCGGTGAGTTCCAGAACCTCGTCCACCCGGGAAGTGGGAATTCCCCCGGTGGCCGCCATGGATCGCAGGTGGGAGCGCGCGGAGAGCGACTTATGTACCGATTTGGCTTCAAGTAGCGCGCCGACCTCGGTCAACGGGTGTTTAGAGGAGGCGAATTTCCGGCCATTGACGGTGACCTGCCCAACGGTCGGCTTGGCTAGCCCCACGATCATGCGCATGGTCGTTGACTTGCCCGCGCCATTAGGGCCGAGGAATCCGGTCACCATTCCCGGCTGCACCGTAAACGACACGTTGTCGACTACGGTTTTCGCACCATATTTTTTGGTTAACTCATGTGCCTGAATCATACTTCCAGTTTAGAAACCGCACAGTTGGAAAGCACCGCCCCGAATGCTGATCTTGGCTCTCACTCCAAAGACTGAGCCAGCAGCTCGGCGGCGATGAGCATACACCTATAGGTGCACGTATTTGCTGCTTAGAGCACCTGGTCGTAGTTCAACAGAAGCATCAAGGCCCCGATGACCACCGCGGCGAAAGGCAGCGCTAGCAACCCCATGGTCAGCTTATGATCCCGCACGATGGCCACGCATTCGCGCAAGAAGGCGCTCGGCCGATAGTAGGCCGCGGTCTTGCCGCCGAAAGCCCGTGCGTCCAACCCGAGCTGGCGAGAAGCAAAGCCTGCACGCAGCGCATGATAGTCGCTGGTCACCACCCACAGTTGGCCTTCGACTTTCTGCTGACGCACCAACGCATCGGAGAAGACCAGATTCTGGATCGTGTCCTTTGCCTGATCTTCAACCATGATTTGCGCTTCGGGTATGCCCTGCTCTTGCAGGTAGCGTGCCATGCTGACGCCTTCGGGCTCCACCTCGTCGCCACCTTGCCCACCGGTCGGAACCAACAAGGGTTTAGGCTCGGACGCGGTTTCGTAGAGCGAGATTCCCCTATCCAATCGACCGCGCAGCAAGGGAGTGACTTTGCCTTTAATGGTGCGTGCCCCCAGTACTACCACCGCGGCTGCTTGCCCCTTGGAGGGGAACTTCGCCTGCACCCAGGCATAAAGCAGCAGCATCGAGAAGAGGCAAGCGGCCAAGGAGGAGGACATGAACAGGACAAAGGCGAACGCGTAGGCCCACCAAGTATTAATGGACAAGATCACAAACGCCGAGACTGGCAGGCCAAGGACCGCCAGGCCCGCGACCAGCGAGAGCAGGTTCGACATCCTTGGGCCTTCACGCCGCCACATCACGACACCGTTGTGGATTAACGCTCCGGCAAACACGATATAGATCAGTGGAGCCAGCAAGAAGACCAGCACAAGCACCAAGCCGAGGCCGGGCACCAGGCTGGTCAGTAAGTTGATGCTCAGCGAGATACTCCCCAGCACCAGCGGAAAGAGCAGTATCGCGTTGCTCAACCGGCGCGGATCCTTGCGGTACCGAATGATGAAGACCGCCCACACGATCAGCAAGATGAATGCCGGGAAAACCCCGAAGTACGTCGAATCCATCAAAGTCCTCAGTTCTTAGCTTCCCAGAGAGTATTCGCGACGGAGCATTGCCTTGGCGCCGAGGTAGCCGGCCATGCCATGCACCGAGGGGCCCGGAGGCGTCGCCGAAGAAACCAGGTACAGCCCCTTGGACTGCAAGTACCACGGCTCCGGGGAGAGCCGGGGGCGCATGATGCTGCCGAGCAGATCCATGGTTCCACCCGAAAGGTCACCACCGACCAGCGCGGCATTCTGTCGTTCCAACCCGGTGGCCGGAACGACATAGCTTTCCCTGACTAAGTCGCTGAAGCCCGGGGCCGCGGCTTCGATTTGAGCGGTGATTTGGCGCTTCATATCGGCGGCAGAGCCCAATGGCACATGGCAGTAGGCCCAGATGACCTGTTCTCCACCCGGAGCCCGCGAATCATCGAAGACCGAGGGCTGGGCAACGATCAGGTATGGATGCTCGGCGGTACGCCGGTTGGCGATGCGTTCGGCCCGGCCGATTTGGCGAGCGGTCCCGCCTAGGTGGACGGTACCGGTTTGGCCGAGGACCGGGTCCTTCCATGGAACCGCTTCACGAAGCACAAAATGTATCAGGCAGCTCCCCGGCGAGCGCCGGGTCTGGGACAACGCCTTGGCTAGTTTCTCGGGAATTCTGCCGCTGGTCAGGTTCGCCGCGTCTTCGGCAGAGGTGTCGAGCAGGATAGACTCGGCAGCCAACTCATCAACATGCGACACCTTGTGCCCGGTATGGATTTTGCCCCCGTGGGCGGTGACTTCCGCGGCGAGCGCGTCCGAGATGGCCTGCGACCCTCCGCGCGGGATAGCCCATCCCTGGCTGTGGGCCGCGGCCGCGAGAAATAGCCCGGCCCCGGCGTTGGCCGGGCCGCGCGATCCGCCAGCCACATGTGCGGCGCAACCGGCATAGAGTGCGGCCGCCTGCGGGAACTTCCCTGAGAGCACATCTTTCAGCGCCATGCCGCCGAGCGTTGCGGCGCCAAAGATGCCCAGGGTCAACGGATGCGCCGGCACCCTCAGCAACGGGTTCAGCAAGGTGTCCCCCAGCTGCGTCATTCGGTCCACCAAAGGGCCAAGCAACCGGGTATAGGCGACCCCGTCCCGTGCGCCCAGGTCCTCACCGGTGCGCTTCAAATCCCGCCAGGCGTAGGCCGTGCGTTCGTCAAGGACATGCGCAAAAGATAGCTCCGGGACAATGAAGTCGACCCGTTCGTGCACGTTGAGCTCATGCATCGCCTCGGAGAGCATCGCCATCGGATGCACCGCGCTACCCAGGTCGAACTTCGCGCTCGAGCCCTCCAGGGGCTGAGTTCGCGCGGCCCCGCCGATCGTTTCATTTGCCTCGTAGACCTCAACTTGCAGTCCCGCTCGGGCGGCCACGGCGGCGGCGGCCAGGCCATTGGGTCCCGAACCAACCACTGCAATCGAGCTCATACCTGTTGCTCCTGAGAAGTATTAGTGGACTTGCGCAGTCCGCGCAAGGTGAAAACGTCTTTGGCTCCGGCGAAGGCACCAGCCAGCGGGTCCTCCTGGCCTACCGCACGGATTGGATCGCGGCGCGGGTCAAGGATCGAGCGCACCACCTGGAACATCAGGTAGGCAAGCATGCCCATATGCGCGAGCACCAGCACCACGTAGCCGATTTCCGGGAAGGTTTTATGCGGGTCTTGCTCTCCGGAGAATGCATCGAGATAGTTCCATAGCCCGTAGAAGTGGGCGACCTCCACCATCATCCAGACCAGGAACAACCGCCAGCGTGGCAGTGCCAGCGCGAACAACGGAATCAGCCAGACGATGAACTGCGGAGAGTAGACCTTATTGACCAGCACGAAGGAGGCGATGATCAGGAATGCCAGCGACCCCAGGCGCGGAGTACGCTTGGCCAGCAGACCGAGCACCGCAACACCGGCGCAGCAGCTGAAGAACAGAATCAGGCCGTAACGGGAGATCTGTTCTGCCTCGAAGGTACCCATGGAATCGGTTTTTGCTGCCACCGCGTTCCACGCGTGCCAGAAACTTGAAAGCCCGGCACCGCGTTCCGAGGAAAAGGTGAAGAAGTGCCTAAAGGAGTCCGGATAGGCCAGCGCGTAGGGCAGATTTACCAGGACCCAGGTGGCCGCGGCGGCGCCGCCGGTCACCCAGAAGACCTTGAGTTTTCCGGTGCGAAGCGCGATCACCAGTATCGCGCCGAGGATGAAAAACGGGTAGATCTTCATCGCCGCGCCCAAGCCAATCAGCACCCCGGCAAGTACTATGCGTCCGCGGGCGAAGGACAGCATGCCCATGGCAAGCAGTGCCACGGCCCACATATCCCAATTGATGCTCGCGGTCAGGATGATGCCCGGGGCGATCGCCACCATCGCCGCGTCCCAGGGACGGCGCCCGCCCATGCGCAGCGTGCACACCACGGTGACCACCCAGAGGATCGCCACGATGGTCAGGTTCATATCGAAGTAGAGCAGCGAGCGGTTCTCCAGACCCTGCGGGACCAGCGCGGCAACCGCCGAGGCCACCGCGCTCATCAGCACCGGGTATTCGAATTCGGCCCCGCTGCTGAACGGAACCCACGGGTTGTCGGCGAATCCGCGCGCCCCGAAGAGCGGCACCCAGTCGGTGTAGCAGGCATATACGTAGGGGTTGGAACCGCCCCAACCATTAAGCCTGCAGGGGTTCTTTGCCAAGAGCATGAACAGCGCGCCGAGGGTGGTCAGCAGGATCATGACGCGTTCAACACTGAAGAATCCGGGACTAACTCGCCCCGGATCGCTGCGGCGACCCAACGGGCCACCGATCAGCGCGGTGAACTGGCGCAGGAATCCGTCGGCCCGCGAGGGGACGGTAATCCGCAGCGGACCACGCTGGCTCGGTTTATTCGGGGCACTCATAGGTTCCAGCCTAGTTTGCCGGGGCACCGCACTGCACCATTTAGTCCGTTGATTCGGTTATTCGCACCGCTTCCATCGACTTCGAGCAGGCGGCAGGATGCCACTATGCACAGTCAATCCAAGGAAAGCCTGGGCCAGCCGGCGCAACTCCTCCGGGCGATCACCTAAGCCATCGACCGGCGCGAGGAAGTTTTCGCGGCAATCGAAAAGTCGATTCGCGCGCCGCGGCCGTGGCGAGCCTGGGCAACCTGTTGCAGGTAGACGAGTCTGGCACCCGGGCCGTCCTTGATATGCAGGCCCGCCGCTTCGCCGGTGAAGAACGCCAAAAGCTAAACGAACACTTGACCGTGCTGCGCGCCCAACTAGCGGCCCGGGAACCGTAAAACGACTGGATAAGCTCAATGACATGGGCATACAGGGTTTTCCCAGCAAGCTAAACCTGTTCTTCACCCTGCGTTAACCTGATGTAGGGCAGGTGGCCAACTCGGCTTCCTAGGCTCATGGATGTGAGTAAAACCGACAAGCCCAGCGTCCTAGCGATCATCCCAGCCCGGGGTGGTTCCAAAGGCGTCAAGCTCAAAAATCTACGCACCATCGGGGGCATCTCCCTGGTGGGCAGGGCCATCCTTGCGGCGCGTTCTGCGACGACAGTCAGCGAAGTCGTGGTCAGCACCGATCATGAACAAATCAAGGCCGAGGCCCTCGCCTACGGGGCCACCGTGATCAGCCGACCGGCAGATATCGCCGGAGACACGGCTAGCAGCGAAGCGGTGCTTCTCGATGTTTTGTCCAAGGTCTCCGACACTCCGGATATCACCTTGTTCATTCAATGCACCAGCCCGCTGATCGATCCTGCGGACCTGGACGCTGCGGTGGGCGCGGTCCGCGACGGCGGAGCCGAAGTCAGCTTCGCCGCGGTACCCGACCATGGATTTCATTGGACCGCCGATCCCCAGGGGCTCGCGCTGGCCAGCGGACATGACGCGGCGAACCGGCCGCGCCGCCAAGACCGCGAGGCACGCTGGCTGGAGACCGGGGCGTTCTACGCCATGGAGACCGCCGGGTTCCAGGCAGCCAAGCACCGGTTCTTCGGCCGAGTTCGCATCTGCGAGGTCGCCGCGGAACACGGGATGGACATCGACACCGAAGCGGACCTGGCGCTGGCGCAACTGCGCGTCCCGCAGCACAGCGAACCGATCCTAGTTGATGCGGTAGTCACCGATTTTGACGGGGTGCATACCCCGGACACCGCCTACGTGGACGAACACGGTACCGAAACCGTGCGCGTCTCGCGCTCCGATGGCATGGGCGTGGCCCGGCTACGAGCGGCCGGCGTGAAGTTCCTGATCCTGTCCAAGGAACGCAATCCGGTAGTCGCCGCCCGAGCGGCAAAACTGAATGTCGAGGTAGCCCACGGCATCGACAACAAGGCCGAATACCTGGCCCGCTGGCTGGTCGACGAGTCGATCAACCCGGCCCGCGTTGCCTATGTAGGCAATGACATCAATGATCTGGCACCTATGGAGCTGGTCGGCTGGCCGATCACGGTCGCCGACGCCAGCGACGAGGTGCATCGAGCCGCACGGCACCGCCTGACCCGCCCCGGCGGGAATGGTGCGGTCCGTGAGCTCGCCGAGCTGGTCCTCGCGGCCCGCTCCAATCCTCAAGTTTGAATTCCCAAGTTTTCCCAATGAAAGGCAAGTCAATGACCTCCGTGAACACCGAAATCAAGCCAGTAGCCATCGGCGAATCCCTGCTCGGCACCGGCCAGCAGGTTTACGTCATCGGCGAGATCGGCATCAACCACAATGGCGACATCGAGATCGCCAAGCAGTTGATCGACGTCTCGGCCGAGGCCGGCGCCAACGCGGTCAAGTTCCAGAAGCGCACCCCGGAGATCTCCACCCCGATGGACATGCGCGACAAGATCCGCTCCACCCCATGGGGCGACATGACCTACCTGGACTACCGCTACCGCGTCGAGTTCGACCAGGCACAGTACAAGGAGCTCATCTCCTACGCTGCTTCCAAGGGCCTGCACGCCTTCGCTTCCCCATGGGACGTTCCTTCGGTTGAGTTCATGGAAGAGCAGGGTGCAGTCACCCACAAGGTCGCCTCGGCCTCGGTCACCGACATCGAGCTGCTCAAGGCCCTCGCGCAGACCGGCAAGCCAATCATCCTGTCCACCGGCATGTCCACCATCGAGCAGATCGATACCGCGGTGGAGACCCTGGGCACCGACAAGCTGGTTATGATGCACGCAACTTCCACCTACCCATTGCCTCCAGAAGAGGCAAACCTGCGCATGGTCGAGACCCTGCGCGAGCGCTACCAGGTGCCGGTAGGCTACTCGGGCCACGAGCGCGGCCTGCAGATCTCGCTGGCAGCCGTCGCCTTGGGCGCGGTCACCGTCGAGCGCCACATCACCCTGGACCGCACCATGTGGGGTTCGGATCAGGCTTCTTCGCTGGAGCCAAAGGGCTTCGAATCGCTGATCCGCGACATCCGCATCCTCGAGCAGGCCATGGGCGACGGCGTGAAGAAGGTCTTCCCGGGCGAGCTGGCACCGCTTTCGCGCCTGCGCCGCGTCGACGCCTAGCCACGGCACACAACCGGCGGTTGGACTCACCGACGGGTCCAACCGCCGTTTATTTTTGCCCCGCCTAGCCCAGAAGGAACCATGAGTTTGATCCCCGGTCGTATATCAGTGGTGATTCCCGCCTATAACCAGGAGGAATACATCTGCGATGCCCTCACCTCGCTGACCCGCCAAAAGCTGGGCAAGTGGGAACTAGAGGTGCTGGTGGTCGATGATGCTTCCACCGATCAGACCGCGAATCTGGTGCTCGGCTACCAGCAGAAGCTCGAGGGCCTCGAGCTGGTCAGCCTCACCGAAAACGCCGGAGTCTCCGCGGCCCGCAACGCCGGGCTCGAGCGGGCCACCGGCGAATTCTTCACCTTCCTGGACCCGGACGACTGGTACGCTCCGGAACACCTCGCCACCCTGGCCGCGGCCTTGGAAGACCTGCACGTGGACTTCGTCCGCACCGACCACGTGCGGGTGACCGGAACTAACCGGGTGCTGCACCGCGCCCCGCAGGCGCTGCGCGGCCTGCCCCTGAACCCGGCAGATGATATCGAGCCGATCGACTCCCCCTCGATGGTGGACTATGCCTTCGTTTGGGCGGGAATGTATCGCACCGAACTGATGCGCAGCAAGGACACCTACCTGTTCGACGCGGACTTGCACAGCGCCGAGGACCGGCTGTGGCTTTGGAAGCTGCATCTGCGCACCAGCCGCTACGCGGTGATCTCCTACCCCGGAGTGTTCTACCGCCGCGGGTTGCCCGGTTCGCTCACCCAGGTCTTCGACCAGCGCCAGCTCGGCTTCATTCCGGCCTATGCGCGGATCCTGGAGGAGGTGCGTGCCCATGAGCACGCCGACCGCCACCTGCCCAAGGCGATGCGCCAGTTCTTCGCGATCGTGTGCCATCACGAGAAACGCGCCAAGCACTACCCGCCACAGGTGCGGCTAGAAATGAAACAGCAGCTACGAAAGATATTCACCACCATCGACGTTAATATTGCACAACAGGTAGCGCTCGAAATGGATATTGCGCGCCGCCGCCACATCCTTTCCTTCCTTCAGGTCGGGGCCGCTAAATGATCGCTTTAGTCGAGGCCAGCAGCTATTTTCAGTTAGCTTCCCTGGCCGCCATGGCCGACGCCGGACTGCTGCCGCAGGCAGATGAATATGTTCTGGTGCTCGCCAATGGCTCGCAGCTGCCCGAACTGACCACGCCCCTTCACGAAGCCCCGGGATTCGCCGAGCTTGCCGCCCGATTCGATCGGGTGGTGGATTTCGCCGCGCTGATCTCCCCGCGCCGGCCTGCCCAGTTCAACCCGCGCGAAGACGAATTGCTCATCTTCGAACGCTTGCTGCGCAGTGCCTGGGATCTGGGAGACGAACGGCTGACGCTAGTTCTCGAATCGATCCAGGTAAACCCGGCTCGGGCGCTGGCGCGGATCTTCTTCGACGCGTCGATCTGGGTGCATTCGGACGGTCTGATGTCCTACGGTCCGACGCGCAATAAGCTGCAGGTCCCAATGGCCCAGCGCCTGGCCGGGACCATACACGTCGATCTGGTGCCGGGCCTCGAGCCGCAGCTGCTCGCCGAGCAGCAACCATCACGCTTGGTCTTGCAGGGAACCGCGCTGGCGCCGGTCTTTGCGCAACTTGCACGGGAGGCGCAGCTGCAGCTGCCCGAGGGCGCCGCCCTGATCCTCGGCCAGTATCTGGGTTCCCTCGGCCTGATGGATGCCGAGGAAGAACTAGAGCTGCACGAGCAGATGCTCCGAGCCGCCAAGGACCGAGGGCTGCACACCATCTTGTTCAAGGCCCACCCGTCGGCCAGCGCCACCTCGGCGGCCCGATTGCGCGCCCGCGCCCAAGACCTCGAGCTGGATTTCCATCTGCTCGATACCGATCATCTGGCCGAAACCGTGATCCTCGCGGCGAAGCCGGAAGTTGTCATCTCCTGCTTCTCCACGGCGCTGGTCACCGCCCACTATGTGCTCGGTACGCCGGTTCAGGCCGTGGGTACCGCCAAGATGCTGCAGCTTCTCGCCCCCTATGAGAACTCGAACCGTATTCCGCTATCGATCATCCACGGGCTCTTTGTCCAGGACCTGCCGGCTCCCGCTCGCGCCGGAAGCATCGACATGCTCAGCGACTTGCTCGGTGCCATTTCTTATTGCATGCAGTCCACGCAGCTCCCGCATTTGCGCCCGGTCGCCGAGGCTTTCCTCGCCGAACACTACGGCGTGTTTTCCGCCCACTTCAAGCGTCGACGCATCACCAAGCTTGCGCTGCCACCGCAGTGGGCCCACTTGCAAGCACGTCGTTCGGTGCCGGCCAAGGTCCGTGGCGTATCCCGCCACATGCTGCGCCACGGCTCACGGACCTTGGACACCATGTCCAAATCCCTGAGTCGACTGGCAAAATGAACGATACGATGATCAAAATTTCCCAACCCGACACCCAGGAAGTGCCACGGCCACGCTTTGGCACCGCCCATGTGTGGGTGGAATCTCCCCTGCAGCTGCTCTCGGCCGTGGAAACTCACGCCGCCGGATTGCTCGGCGATGAGGTGCGCATCATTCCGCGGCGCGGGATGCCGCTGGAGGCAACCACCGGCGCACTGCTGAGAAATTCGCCGGCTGGTTTGCACTTCATGCCCGCGGCCAAAAGGCCACCGCAGCCTAGCTCGGCGCGAGACAGGTACGTCACCGGCGATGCCTATTCGGGCCGGATACAGCGCACCATGCTGACCGGGGTCAAGGCCAAGGAAATTGTCATCATCGATGATGGGCTGGCCACGTTGGCGCTGATCCGGCAGCTGGTCAGCGAGGAACCTACCGCTGTGGTGCGCGCCCGCGCGAAGAACACCGCTGCCCGCGTGGGCCTGGGCTTGGCGATGTGGCACCGGCTGCGCGGCTTGGCTCGAGAGGGACGTCTGCTGATCGTCTCTGCCTTGCAGGTTGAACCGGAAATCAGGAAGCGCATGGATGCGCTGGGCATCAAGTTCGCCCAGCACAGGTTCGAGTGGCTAGCTACTCAACCCGTCGCCGAACGATTCACCGAAGCGACCTTGCTCATCGGCTCGGCCATGGCGGCGGACGGAATTATTCATGCCGCGCCGTATCTGCAATGGATTCGTTCCATTGCCGCAGAAGGGCCAGTAGCCTTCTTCCCGCACCGCCGAGAGACTCCGCAGATATTGGAAGAACTACAGCAGATTCCCAACGTGGTGCTGAAGGAGCATACGATTCCGATCGAGATGCGATTGCGCGATTTGCGTCCCGGACAAGAAATCAGGGCGCTTCCTTCTACCGTCATTCCCTCCTTGCGCCTCCTGCTCGGTAATGAAGCACGTAACCTGTACGCGCAACCGGTGCCGGGTCATTGGTGGACGCCGAGCACCTCGCAAGATCTTCGTGACCATCTATCAAGCTCGTTGAGGGTGTGACGATCCTCGTGAAACCAGCAATTCTTGCGGTCGCGGATTCAGACTCGTATCTGAAACTCGCCACCACATTCCTGCACCGTCTGGGCCCGAGTTGGGACCGTCGCGTCGTATTGGCGCGCACCCCTGTCATGCCCACCGAAGAACAGATCGCCGCAGCATTCGAGGGAACCGACCTCGACCCCGCAGATCTAGAGGTCTTAGCCTTGAATCAGTTCAATGCGCAAACCGTTGGCGAAGATGTCGTCTTCGCCGCCGCCACTGGGCCAGTGGTCGCCGAGTTGTATGCTCGAATGCTGCGCACCGAGCCGGTGGACCAACGACGCACCGCGCTGATCTCCGCGCTTCCCGGGGTCGCCTATCCTGCCACCCGCAAAGGATGGAATTACCGCCGGCCAGGTGACGCATTCATCTGCCATTCACACGCCGAGGCGCGCGATTTTTCATTTATGAACCTCGACCACGAGGGTCATCAGCCAACGATCATGGTCAGCAAGCTTCCCTTTCTGCGTTCCTCGGGTTTTCCCACCAGTTCATCTGCCCCGATCAAGCGACTGGTCTTTGCACCGCAGGCCAAGGTGCCTGTCGGTAAATCCGAACGCGAGAGCATTCTGGTCTCGCTCGAGCAGGCCGCTCGGCTCAATCCGGGACTGGAAGTCATGGTCAAATTGCGAGCGCGCGCTGGCGAACCGCAGACGCATCTCGAGGCCTACCCCTATGACCTACTTTTTGAAGAGCTTGTTCGCTCTGGCCGGTTGGGAAAGTCCACGCATCTGCGCTTCGTGACCGGCAGCATGTCTGAAGTGCTTACGGAGCATAGCGCGCTCGTGACCGTTTCATCCACGGCAGCGCTCGAGTCGATCGATCGCGGATTGCCGACCATGGTGCTCTCCGACTTCGGCGTAAATGCCCAGATGATCAACGTCGTTTTCGAATCCTCCGGATTGCTCGGTACTCTGCAGGACCTCGAGGACCTGAACTTTGAACCGGCAAACAAGCCCTGGCTACGAGAAAACTATTTTCACCGTGTGGACAACACGTTCAATGAATCTTTGACCATCCTCGCGCATCGTGCCCGGGGCGGTCAGCTAAAAACAGATCCCGAGATTCTGGCTTTCATCAAGCACCAACCACTTCGTCAACGGGTCCGGACGGCACTTCCGACACCAGTGCTCAGGGTATTGCTGAAAATTCGCAGACACATGAAGTTGTCACGACAATCAAACCCAAGGTCCATGTCATGATCAAAATTATCTATGCGAGTGACGTAGGAAATTCGTTATTCTTTCAGTAGCAGTCATAGGCATAATTGGCTTTGCTCTTGTACAAGAATAGCTCCTTGATCCGCCTTTTCCCGGATTGCTGCATGCCAAACTCACCACGATCAGCCTGCCTTCCGTTGAAACATCCGGTGATTGCAACCACTATGGGAATGTTTCTTGGCCAAAAGGTCTTAAGATCATTAAGGGCCCATTAATAGACTGTGCTATCGCGCGGTCATTTTGCCCACAGATTTGTATATTTCATTAGGAGTTCATGTGTCGGCGAGCCCGATTCGCGTTGCCATTGTTGGTGTGGGTAACTGCGCCACTTCCCTTATCCAAGGTGTCGAGTACTACCGAAGTGCCGACGAAAATGCCTCTATTCCGGGCCTGATGCACGTGCGATTCGGTGATTACCACGTGGCCGACGTTGAATTCGTTGCGGCATTCGATGTGGATGCGAAAAAGGTCGGCCTCGACCTATCCGACGCTATCCTGGCCAGCGAAAACAACACCATCAAGATCGCCGACGTACCAGCCACCGGTGTCACCGTGCAGCGCGGGCCCACCCTGGACGGTCTGGGCAAGTACTACCGGGAGACCATTGAAGAGTCGACCGCCGACCCTGTTGACGTCGTCAAGGCGTTGAAGGAAAACAAGGTCGACGTCATGGTCTGCTACCTGCCGGTGGGTTCCGAAGACGCAGCAAAGTTCTACGCTCAGTGCGCTATCGATGCAGGCGTTGGCTTCGTCAACGCCCTGCCGGTCTTCATTGCCGGCACCCCGGAGTGGGCACAGAAGTTCACCGATGCAGGCGTGCCAATCGTGGGCGACGACATCAAGTCGCAGATCGGCGCCACCATCACACACCGTGTGATGGCCAAGCTCTTCGAAGACCGTGGCGTGGTGCTTGATCGCACCTACCAGCTGAACGTCGGCGGCAACATGGACTTCAAGAACATGTTGGAACGCGATCGTTTGGAATCCAAGAAGATCTCCAAGACTCAGGCAGTCACCTCGAACACCTCGGCCAAGCTCACCGCTGACGACGTGCACATCGGACCTAGCGACTACGTTGCCTGGCTCGATGACCGCAAGTGGGCGTTCGTTCGCCTCGAGGGACGCAACTTCGGTGATGCTCCGGTGAATCTGGAATACAAGCTAGAGGTTTGGGACTCGCCAAACTCGGCCGGTGTCATCATTGATGCTGTGCGTGCAGCCAAGATCGCGCTTGACCGCGGCATTGGCGGCCCGATCCTGTCGGCTTCGAGCTACTTCATGAAGTCCCCACCAGAGCAGTACGACGACGAGTCGGCTCGCGCAAAGGTCGAAGCCTTCATCCGCGGCGACATCGAACGCTAGAAAGTCCCCCGGGACGAAGCAAAAAAGATCCGTGCGTGGAATTCTGGAATAGAGTTCCATGCACGGATCTTTTTGTATGCTCCTTCTATAGCGCGCGGCTTGCCCCGGACGCGGAGAAGCCCGCCGGCTGATAGGCCGGCGGGCCTCTGCTGAATTGTTTGCGAGTTCATTTCGCACCCCTTCCTGTAGTTGGCAACAACGGTAATGGCGTTGAGCTCAACTATCGGATACGGAGGTACATTTCCGGTGGCACATGGTTGACCAACTCCCGCTGACTTAGTCGGCGGTTTAATTCGGCACTATCAAGTTGCTTCCGGTTCTTAGCAAAACGCTTTTTCATTATTGTTCCCTCCCTTCTAAACAGATCGGGGAGGTGGGAAGGTCCTGGTGCGTAGTAGAAACTGCGCGAGCTTTCAGGCTTTCGGGACCTGCGAAGATGAGTTCCGAGGTTCGAACGGCCCGTTGAACAGAGCTATCAAAAAGTGGAGCAGACATGAAAAAAGTTCCTAAGGGAGAATGTCGATTACTGACTGACCGCCCCAGGAACTTTTGCTTGAATTCGTAGAAGTCTAGGAATCCATCATTCCGGAGGCAGGGGAAACGCCATGGCGCGCGGCAAAGCCGAACCAGCAATTTGAAAAGGCCATTTTGCCTGATCGCATGCCGCCATAATTCCAGTTATCTCGATTTGTAATCACGTTTCCCACCTCCTAAAAATCTGTCCGAGTCAATCGCGCAAAAGCCCGAGACTCACTTAGTATTGTCTTTTTGATCCGCAAGTCTCATTGAGACTTCCCAATCACAATATTCAGCATACATGGAGAATTTCGCACGCGCCAGTGATTTACTCAAATTCTTCAATAAGTTTCTTTAAAGCCGTGTAGGGACGCTCTGGGCCTGCCCCAAAACGTCCCTACCTGCGCTAATTGCAACTACTATTCAGCTGCTGGTTGCTGAGATTCCGGTTGTTCCGCCCACCATGCACGGAGTCTTTCTGCGGCGACTTGCTCTCCCAGCGGCCCGTCATCCAAACGCAGGTTGAGCATGAAATTGTAGGCGCGACCTACCAATGGCCCGGCTTTAATGTCCAGCAAAGCCATAATCTGTTCACCATTCAAATCTGGACGAATGGACTTCAGCTCTTCCTGCTCGGTAATTTCAGCTATCCGCGTCTCTAGATCGTCATAGGCAAATCCGAGGCGCTCGGCCTTACGGCGGTTGCGGGTCGTGACATCCGACCGGGTCAGGCGGTGCAATCGCTCAAGCAGTTCGCCCGCGTCGGTCACATAGCGGCGCACAGCCGAATCGGTCCAACCGGCGTCTCCATAGCCGTAAAAGCGCATGTGCAGTTCAACCAGGCGCGCCACCGCTTTGGTGGTGTCCTTGTCGAATCGCAGGGCGCGCATGCGCTGTTTCACCAATTTCGAACCGACCATGTCATGGTGGCGGAATGAAACCGCGCCATTGGACTCGAACTTACGAGTTGCAGGCTTTCCAGCGTCATGCAGCAACGCCGCGAAGCGAAGAATGAAATCTGGCCCTGGAACGGGGCCCTCGCTATCGGTTTCATGTCCTATGGCTTGTTCAAGCACGGTCAGCGAATGCTGATAGACATCCTTGTGCCGGTGGTGCTCATCGATTTCCAAGCGCAGCGCTGAAACCTCGGGCAGCACCTTGTCTGCCAAACCCGAATCGACCAGCAAATCTATGCCCGTACGCGGGTCGGCTCCGTTGATCAGCTTGATCAATTCGTCGCGTACTCGTTCGGCAGAAATGATATCGATGCGCTCGGTCATTTCGCTCATCGCCTGGCGAACCTCGGAGGACACCTCGATGCGAAGCTGCGATGCGAATCGTGCGGCTCGCATCATGCGCAACGGGTCATCCGAGAAGGAGATATCGGGGGAACCTGGAGTGCGGATTAGTTCATCGCGCAGCGAACTGACCCCGTCGAAGGGATCCACCAGTTCCAAATCGGGCAGACGTAACGCCATGGCATTCATGGTGAAGTCTCGGCGGTACAGGTCATCATGCAGGTTATCGCCAAAGGCAACGATTGGCTTGCGCGAATCCTTGTCATAGGCGTCAGCCCGGTAAGTCGTGACCTCTAATGTGTGCTCACCCTTTTTCAAGGCGATGGTCCCGAATTCGCGTCCCACATCCCAGATGTTGTCGGCCCATCCCGAGATCACCTTAACGGTTTGCTCCGGCTTCGCGCTGGTGGTGAAATCCAGGTCGGGAGAGACACGGCCAAGATAAAGATCGCGGACCGGACCACCAACCAGGGAAATCTCATGACCGGCACGAACGAAACGATCGGCGAGCTCGAAAATGACCGAAGGCAGGATCTGGCGCAGGGCGTCATGAGATGGAAGTGCGTACATAGTTCCTTAAGCGTGCCAGATTTCTGGTGTTCTCGCTTGAAAAATCGCGGAACTTCCTTGCGAGATACCTCTCTTGTCCAAGTCGCTAAGGCGTAGATCGCCAAAAAGTCGATAGAGTGGTTTCATGAACCGTCCGATCCCGTCTGCCCCAAAGCGCACGCCATTGACTGCGTCAATGGCTTCTGCGCAGGCGTCCGGCGGTCCTCAGACACTTCCAACGGTCGAAGAAGTTTCCTCCGGCGGCATTGTTATTGACTTTGACAACCCTGATTTTCCAGTCGCAATCATTGCACGGTACAACCGCGGTGGACGTTTGGAATGGTGCCTTCCTAAGGGGCACCCCGAGGGCGAAGAGATCAATGAGGAAGCTGCCGTCCGCGAGATCGAAGAAGAAACCGGCATTGCCGGTCGTATCCTCGCTCCGCTGGGCTCTGTGGACTACTGGTTCACAGTAACCAATTACCGGGTTCATAAGACCGTGCACCATTTCCTCCTGGAAGCCACCGGCGGACACCTCACGATCGAGAACGACCCAGACCATGAGGCGGTAGATGTCGCATGGGTACCCTTGAATGCGCTCGGTAAGCGTCTTTCCTTCCCTAATGAACGCCGGATCGCTGACCTGGCACGCGAGGTCCTTACGAAGTATGTCTCAGGTTCCTAATTCACCGCTCAGCCCCGATCAGCCGAATACCGGAACCCACGAACAGGTTACTGAACTAGCGACACCAGCGGCCCCGGCTTCCGGTGGAAGATCAAAAACCTATGCGCTGATGGCGTCGGGCACATTGGTTTCCCGCATGCTCGGCTTCGTCCGCACCGCCATGCTGGCCATGGCCATTGGTTCGGTCACCTCGGTGGCAGATATCTTCGAGAAGGCGAACGTCATCCCGACGATCATCTTCATGCTGCTAGCTGGCGGCGTCTTCAACGTGGTGTTGATTCCACAACTTATCAAGGCCTCCAAGGCCAAGGACCGTGGAGCCGCATACACCTCGAAGCTAGTCACCCTCACCATCGTGGTGATGGGTACGCTGACGGTTGTGCTGACCTTGTGCGCCCAACCAATTATCATTGCGCTCACTAACAACTGGACCGATCCGATGATCGCGCTCGGCACGGCGTTCGCCTATTGGTCCTTGCCACAGATCTTCTTCTACGGGCTATATGCGGTGCTTGGGCAGGTCCTCAATGCGCACGGCAGATTCGCCGCCTTCATGTGGGCTCCTGCGGCCAATAACCTGATCCAATTATTGGTAATCGGCTCGTTCATGCTGGTCTTCGGCGCCTATTCTTCGGGCGATCCGATGGATTCTTGGAGCACCGGAAAAACTATATGGCTTGCCGGCGGTGCGACCCTAGGCATCATCATGCAATCTCTCGTACTGCTCTGGCCATTGAAGAAGACTCACCTCAAGCTCCGCTTCGATTTCTCCTGGCGTGGGATGGGACTGCGCCGGGTCGGCCGGCTAGCTATCTGGACGCTGGCGGCGATGGTCATCGGCAACATCTCTTCTTTGATCTACTCGAAAATCGTCTCCGGAGCGACGGCGGCCCGTACCGAACTATCTGCCGAACAGGCCGCCTCAGTAGCCGGCGAATACGCGCTGAATACCTCGCAGCTAATCACCGTGTTGCCACATTCACTGTTCGCACTGACCGTGGCCACCGTCCTTTTTAATGACTTCACCCGAGCCTTTGCCGACCGCCGGCGCAAAGATATCGGACCACTGCTCAACCAGGGCATGCGCTCTACCGCAATCCCTATCATTTTCTTCACCGTGGTCTTCATCGTATTGGCCGGTCCGTTGGGGCGCCTCTTCGCCGGCAGTTCCGAAAATTCCGTTCAAGCGGCAGCCGCCATCGGCCAGTTGCTGGTCCTCACCGCTCTGGGGCTTCCGTTCAAGTCGATCCAGTTCTTCATGTTGCGCGTCTTTTTCGCCGACGAAGACACCCGGACTCCCATGCTGATCCAGAGCAGCATTGCCGCGATCGGTCTGATCGGCGCCGTGTTGGCAGCCTGGCTGGTCGACCCGATAAATATTGCCGCAGCGATTGCCTTCATCTACGGCATCACCAATGTCATCTCGGCAGTCATCACGCATTATCTGATCAAACGACGCTACGGCGACTATGGCGTCACCAAGGTCATCGACACCTATATACGAATCGGTTGGATGGCCACCCTGTCTGCAATTATTGGCTGCATTCCCCTGGCTTTATTGGGTGGTTTCAGCTTCGGATTCGCTTATGAATCGCTGTTCAGCGCCGCTGTCACGATCTGTGTTGTGGGCCTAGTTATGGCCATAAGCTTTGTGTTGTTGTTGCATCGGACCAAGGTCCCGGAGCTCGCCGGATTCCTCGGCCCGCTTATGCGCAGAATTCCGCGCCTTTCCAAGCCGTGATTCTGCTCAAATGACCAACAAATGACGGGTTTGGGCAGGTAACATGAAGGATGGTGGGTCTGCCTGCCGTTCGAAGCAATCAAACCTTGGAGATGCACGTGTCGCAGCCCATCGATGTCGGTTCTGTCCTTAGCGGGCGCTACCAGGTCACCGAAACCGTTCTGACCACAGCCGAGGGAGATCTGGTGCTTGGCGGCATCGATCAGGTGCTCAACCGATCGGTCAGCATCGTGGTCGCTTCCGCGGCCAACTCCTCGCAGCTGGCCACCAGCGCGCGTGAAATTGCCATGGGCGAGCGTCAGGCCAACGTCCAGGTACTGGACCTTGGGATCACCGAAACGAATCAAAGCTACTTAGTGGCGAACGTCGCCCGCTCAGCCGACCTGCTGGATCTGGTGCTCGAGGCACAAGACGCGCCGTACGTCGAACCGTTCTTCACTGATACCCTGGGCACCGAGCTATTCGGCGAGTCCCGTCAGTCGGTACCCGAGACTTACGAAGACGATGCTGAATACTACGAACAGCTGCGCTACGAAGACGAGCCTGAAGAACAGAACAAGGTTGGCAACGCGCTGAGCAGCGGGTTCGCCGGTTTGAAGAACCGTTTTGGCCGCAAGAATGCCACCGCCGCGGAATCCGTCGATGAAGACGAGTACGTCGAAGAAAATACCGACGATCAGACCGCACCCAATGCCCAGGTAACCACCCCCACGGTGGCAACCCCGATCTCACCGGCAAACAAGGCTTCTGCGACCCCTAAGCCCAAGGTGACCCGTCTGGACGACGATGAGGAACCCAATGTCACCGCAACGGCCGCCCTCGCGGCTGCGGCCCAGTCCAAGGGATCTGCTCCTAAGAAAGAGGAGCCGAAAAAAGAAGAGCCAAAGAAGCCTGCGCAGAAAAAGGCAGCAGCTATGGCCGGCATCGCCGCAGCTTCCGCACCGAAGGCTTCTACCTTCCCTGCAGCCGCCAAGGGCGTTCCTGCACAGGACGTTCCAGAGCCACTGGAGGAAGAGGAAGACGAAGGCACCTCGAAGGGCGTACGTCTGCTCGTGGGCGCCGTGCTGATCGCGGTGCTGATCATCGGCATCGTTTTCGCCTTCAACTTCTTGGGTGGCGCAGGTAAGGACACAACTGCCGATCCTTCGACCGCCCCGTCCGAAACCGCGGCCGCACCGACCCAGGACGAGGCTGAAACGCCAAGCGAGCCTTCACTGCCGGCTCCAAAGGTCGATGATGTCTCGCGTCTGGTGCCAGGCAACCAGCAGCTTAATGCGGAAACCGACAACACCCTCGGCGACATGATCGACGGCAATCCTTCGAGCACCTACAAGACCTACTCGTACACCACCAGCAACTTCGGTGGCTTCTCCTCGAATATGGTCTTCATCCTGGAGCTTGAAGAGGAATCGGGAATCTCCGAAATCAATCTCGAGGGCCTGAATGCCACCGGTGGCGACTACGAGATCCTCGTAGGTACCTCAGATGATCTGGGCGATGCGAAGTCTGTGGCCAAGGGCTCGTTCTCCGGTCCATCGATCTCCGTTCCGGTCAAGGGCGATGACTCCGATCAGATGGCAGGCACGCACGTATTCCTCAACGTCACTGACCTGCCACGCCGTGCTTCGGGCGCCAATGCCTCCCGTCCATTCGGCTTGCAGATCGGCGAGTTCTCCGCCAAGTAACAGAAGCGGAATTTTTTACCAAAGCAATGCGTTGAGGTGGATAGTGAGGTTAGACCTTGCTATCCACTTCGCATTATTAGAACGAAAGGGTTCTACCCTCGTGACTTCAGCACAGAACGACGAAATCCGCGACGTAATCATCGTCGGCTCCGGCCCGTCGGGTTATACCGCTGCGATTTACACCGCGCGTGCGAACCTGAACCCGTTGGTCATTGCCGGCTCAGTCACCGCCGGTGGCGAACTGATGAACACCACGGACGTCGAAAACTTCCCAGGCTTCCCCGAGGGCATCATGGGCCCTGACCTGATGGACAACATGCAGAAGCAGGCCGAGCGCTTCGGCGCCGAGGTGCTCTTCGATGATGTCACCGAGATGCAGCTCGACGGCGAAATCAAGACCCTGTCGTTGGCCGACGGTACCGTGTACCGCGCCCGCACCGTCATTGTTTCCACTGGCTCTGCCTACCGCGAGCTGGGCCTTCCAGACGAAAAACGCCTCTCCGGCCACGGTGTCTCCTGGTGTGCTACCTGCGATGGTTTCTTCTTCCGCGACCAGACGATCTCCGTCATCGGCGGCGGCGACTCCGCAATGGAAGAAGCTCTCTTCCTGACCAAGTTCGCGGCAAAGGTCATCGTGGTGCACCGCCGCAGCGAACTTCGCGCGTCGAAGATCATGGCGGATCGCGCCTTGGCACACGAAAAGATCGAATTCGTCTGGGACTCCGAGGTTGTCGGCATTAACGGCGAAAACAAGGTCAACGGCCTCGTCGTGAAGAACCGCAACACCGGCGAAGAGTCCACCCTGGATGTCACCGGAATCTTCGTAGCCATCGGCAATGATCCACGCGTGGATCTCGTCAAGGATCAGCTGGAGCTAACCGCAGAAGGCACCATCGCCGTCGACGGCCGTTCTTCGCGTACTTCGTTGCCTGGTGTTTACGCAGCTGGCGACGTCATCGATTCAAACTACCGTCAGGCAATCACCGCCGCAGCTTCCGGCTGCGCCGCTGCTCAGGACGTCGAGCATTACTTGGCCAACGTCAAGACCCCGGCCAAGGTAACCAACTAATAATTCGCAGAAAGGGGTTCACTCACATGAGTAACGCTAAGGCAGTAACCGAAGCAACCTTCCAGGCAGAAGTTCTGGAGTCCGAGAAGCCAGTAATCGTAGATTTCTGGGCAGAGTGGTGCGGTCCATGCCGTCAGCTGAGCCCAATCCTGGATCAGATCGCTGAGGAGCACGCAGACAAGGTCACCATCGTAAAGCTGAACATCGATGAGAACCAGGCGATTTCCGCGAAGTACGGCATCACCAGCATTCCTGCAATGTTCGTTTTCAAGGATGGCGAGCACGTCGCCTCCTCGCTCGGTGCTAAGCCAAAGGCTGTCATTGAGAAGGAATTTGCAGAATACCTGTAGATCCTAAGTAGTTGTCAAAATAGGCGTTGAGCTTTCGAGCTCAACGCCTATTTTTGTCCCTACCGCTAGTCAGGGCGTGGTGGCTATGCTCAGAAAACGCGCCTCAGAGCTACGACGTATTTAACCAAGTAATATAGCTTGTTTTCTCTCAAGTAAATTGGAGATTTCATTTCCATGTGTGTTTGTTGGTCAGATTCAACATATCGACGGAAAACACGGCGCTCACCCAACCGGCTGCAGGTAGCACGTGCGCTTCGATCTCTGGCTACTTCAACTTTCTTCGAAGCAACCCGTTAGCGTGCAAAGTAGTTTAGAGCACCTTCCAGATATCGATAGCCGCTTACCAACATGAGCATCTTCGGCGATTACTTTGCATAGATGACGACATCCGCTAGCGGCACCAATCTTCTTACCAGTCATGAATCCCGAGGCTGCCATGCACAAGTCGATCCTCGTTTGAAACTCAGTAGTGCTAGTCAGAAGTGAACTCATCTTTAAAATTTTCATGTTCCTGATTCCTATGTTGCTTGGGATATAGACCAGGAAAATTCAGGAAAAAGACTACCTTCGAGATTCGGCAGTAGAAGACGTGCAACGGTGCCTTGCGAGCTCAAAGAAGAAGACGCTGGATGGGGGTCTCTCAATGTAACGGCCCGCCCTACGACGTACCTGGCAAGCGTCTCTCCTCACTGAATGTGTCAAGTAATCAGGACCAGAAGCATGGAGCGAGAACGGACCGGATGGACCTCAGAACGTTCGCAACCATGTGTCGCTACTCTACTTCGATACAGCAAGTCCAGGAGACCGGTCCACGTAACCGGTACTGGTGTACCAGTTATTGAGAATTGGTGACCGCTGAACTACCTTCGCTGTCCAGTCGCTGCACTCGTGTCAGAGCGTCGATGCCAAGTCGTGGATATCGACGCGGTTCGGCTAATAAGGCGCTATCTCGGATACCCGTTTCTCTTTTGCGCTGACTAGCAACTCACTGAGCTTTCTCGGGAACGCGGCAACGAGAAGAACCGATCGGTCTTCATTGATTCGATTACTGGTGAGAAAGCAGGCTCCTAGAAGCACGCGTATTGTTGGGGTCATCTATTGGGAAAACGCAGGTCCAGTTGTACCTCGCCGAGATTATCAACGTGACCTATAGTCGTCGTAAGTAGTTGGTCGTTCAGGGGCCTTCATAGTGTTGTTGGCAGCCCACGGTGGACAGTTCCCGGGTCTGACGATAGCGCTGTGTCTGTGTACTCGAACGAGTGGACGCATGATGCCACGGTAGTTTGCCATCCGTCCTCCTAGAATAGATTCACCTCCCCCAAGTAGAGCATTTGACTCATTGTGAGGCAGCAATAATGCCTTCCAGTGGCCTTGCCAACGAAACACGATAATCTTCCGTCTGAGCCACCCTTAGAGCCCTTGAAGACCTCTGAATAAGCAGACCCTCTATGGGGAGACTTTCGGCGGATGTCGTAGAAAGCGAAGCAACGCCCGTATGGCTCGACGGCAACAGGCTCTGCACTCACTACAAGCAATCTGTCTGGCCTGCCAGGTTCAATTCAGGGGTTCACGCGGATACGAACTTGGATCGGTTTGTTCAGCATAGGATCTGGGTTGAGCCGGGCAACTTCAACATGTAGGTGCAACCCTCATGTCTACGGATCAAGGGTGTTGTTGAATATTAGTAGGTTTGGGGACCACCCAATATTGCCTTTGAAAGCCAGCGTTATTGCCGTTGGGGACCAGCAGCTGCCCTGAAGGGTGCCACTGGCCGCCAACGGTATTCCTTTCTATACGAGGTTCAACTGCTCACGCATGTTGTACGTCCCGGTTTCGCACCACGTCGTATTGTGAATGATTCGATCCATAATCGCGTCCGCATGCACCCCAGAACCAAGCCGCTGATGCCAGAGGCTTCGTTGTCAGAGGATCAATACACGTGTCGCTCCCGGAACTGTTCCACCTTCTGGTGGTTAGTTAGGTCCCGAGATCTGCCAGTGAAAACTTGACGTTAAGAGTGAATGTTCGTTGGCGCAGCCGCAATCAGTTCTGAAATCGACCGAACCTCATTTATCAGACAATCAGGTCCGCCCGCCCCCGATCGTCGAACGGTGAATACCATGTCGTCTCGCAAATAGCGTTGTTTCACGTGAAACAAACGTCATTTCTGGTCTGGCCTCGAAAGGGCTAGATTCCATTCTGTCTTCCGTTGATTGACGTTCGAAATCGCGCGTCGACGATCGCCGTTTTCAATAATGGAAGGGACCAGTAGCGCACAATTCTGTACCCGAAGAACATATTTGCGTCCCGTGCTGACATGGAGCGGCTTTTCTCGTCGCCAGCTATACAACACCATGGATTCTGTAATTCCAACCTTTAAGTGAGTGAAGAATGTTTCACGTGAAACACGCGCAGATGATGAGTATCAGGAGGACCGCGAACCGAACTGCCCCAAGTGTAGTGAAAAATATCAGCACTACGCCTAGACGGTAGCAAGAACTATAAAAACCGTTTCGTCGCAGACGCCATTGTAGAACCTGGCGCCACATCCCGATTACCCGTAATGAGTTCCAGAATCACTGCGGGAGCAGCCAGTGATTCGGTCGGATGTTCTCATCGATTCGTCAGGTGCCTAATCTGGATAGATGACCTTTTGTCCCACACTGGCTTTCAGCGAGAAATCACAAGTGCACAGTCATCGTTTTTGAGCGGAACTCCTAGTAGCTCTCAAACGCCGGCAAACGAGAACGAGATGCAGACAGCCGATATTTGCCTAGTAACTCTCCCCCACTACATCTGGGATAAGCCCTTCATTTCGCACCTGTCCCGATTGCGCGACATGCTGGATGCTACCGATATTTCCGTTGGGAGACGGTACCTACTTGTGCCGGAGATACAGCGGCCGCCAATGCGAATGTCCATGCCCAACAGCACGGATGATCTCCAGTATTCTGAACCTTTCGAAAACGTTCCAGATGGTACCGCGGAAGAGCCTGCCCATCTCATCTCGCAACGGATGCCGATGCCGAGTAACTAAGTCTCCAGACACTGAGTACAAGATAACGTTGAGCGACAACAGCGGCGTGCATATCTCCAAGCAGCAACGTTCCGAACCAGAAGCAATTTTTCCTTGGCACATGCCGGCAAGACTCCATCCATCGCGACGTTATTCTCATCGCTATGGACTTGTGGAACGTAACCGTAGCCATTGAATCCTTCTCGCGAAGTCTGCCAGGCTTCTTTCGTCGGGTCGGGCAGCCTTCGGCAACGTAGATCCCAACGATGCCGGTGAACCCTATGGCAGTGCCCAAAGAGAACATTCATGTTTCTTTGGGATAGTCCCACACGTAGTACCGTCGGTTGCCACAGGAGTAGACGTTCAGAAAAATACGATCGTGAAATCGCTCGGGAAGCGGATCAGTTGAATATTTGACGATTTGAAAGCGCCAATATGGCCACTCAGAACCGCCAATGGCGCCCCTGAGAGCCATGAATTGGAATCCTTCCGCCATATGACAACATCTGTTGGAGGGAGCAATGCAATTGGTGCGATAAAACAATGCGAAGCTGACACGCTTGCTTCCCGTCGAAGGAATATCGGGGCGGAGTATCGACGTCTCGCGAAACATCTTCAGAAACAACGCATACAACGTCCTAGATGCCGAATTAGAAACCGAAAACACCGGAACGGGAACCCAGGCAAACTATAGGAACCTGTTTGGTAGTTTTTAGTCCCTGGCCTCGGGGAGCATTAGGGCTCGTTCACTCCGCCTGACTGGAATACGGTGTCTAAGCAATTCCCGAGAGTCGGAGTGACACTCAAATTCCTGCATGGACGCGATCATGGAGCGGATCGGGCAAAATACGATCTGAGTCGATACTACGAGCTACAACATGAGGGAGAAAAGGTCCTTGGACTAGGCTATAGGATGTTGTTGCGGTTACGTGGTGCCTCCCGAAAGGTTCGGGCCCTCAACAAGCACATTGGTGGCTATGGAAGGGTATATCCGGAGGCTCCCATACCTCCAGATATTCGATCAGTATTCATTGAGTATGGGATTTGGAGCTACCGCGCGAAAGTACCGAACGCAACTTCAATCGAAGCGTGTGCCGTACTGTCGGAGTGACATCAGATCACCGATCATTCCGAAGGTATGCATCCCGTCTGCTACGCCCCTGATCTCGTCAGTCGGACCTGTCTACCGCTTCTTGGTAACCTCTACATCGGACACTTGTTCAGCGCTCAAGAACTGAAAGATCCCGATATTTCACATACGCCCTACTCCCCTGATCTTCTTCGTGACTGGGGTTCCACCATGGGTATCACTAGAAATTGCTGCAGGATAGAAGCATGCACTCCCATGGTGCAGCTGGACTTCCAAGGATATTATTCGCCGTGATCGATTGGGCGGTGCCAAATTCATTCAGAAGTATCTTGTATCTAGTCGTGATGCCGATCCAACTATCGATATCATCTAAGGATTGAGCTCGAACCGCTACAGCTTTGACAGTGTTGGCGGCAGGGTTGAGAAATATTGCCATCCGACTTGTCTGAACTGAAATTCAATCAGCGTGTTGGATGTCGTAGGTAATCTCGATGTCGGTGTTGGACTTCAGATGCGCTGCAGGCGCCCCCTGGCAGAGCATCTAGAGATTATCCTCATCATCGGTTCTCAGTACTTACTATGATCACTCTATGATTTTGGGATTCGATCCAGCCCGCTAGTTCCTTCTACATTGGTGACACGCAATGTAGTTCCGATGTCAGCCGATCCATGGCGCCATGTTTCACGTGAAACAGAGCATGCCCCATATCCAAGATATTCTGATTTATTGAATACGAACCGGAGCTTTAGCGAGACCAGCACCGATCGCGTCTAGCTAATTTTAAACCGAACACGCTCGAGCATTCGGAGCTCAGTTTGGACCTACGGTCAAATATCAGCGTCCTCGACGCCACTGGAAAGCCGATGATTCTATGCGTGAATACATGAGTATTCGGAGCCTTGAGTGTCACCGAATATTGCCTTTCGATCCGTACCACTAGATTCGAGGGTAAGCGTCGGAGCTGGCAAGGTAGCAAGGTAGCAAGGTAGCAAGGTAGCAAGGTAGCAACACTATCCGACCAACCCACCTCGATTACTTCTACACCAAGAAGATGCCTTCGGCTATCTACCATCCGAGGAACAGAGGGAATGCCCATGCCCTCTGTTGAACGCTGCCAAATGGAATCTTGTCAGTCGCTCCGTCTCTGGTGCTAGTCGAAGATCTGTGAACCTAGTTGTTCTAGGACTCGAAAAATCGCTTTGGAGAGCTATACCCAATGCGACGAAAATGAATAGCACCGCCCACAGACAATGCTGTTGCAATCATCACTCGGCATGTTCACAAAAAATCCTGCCCGTAAACCGTTGCCGGTACAGAATAGATAAAGCACTGAGGTACCACAGGATACGCAACTCCGAAGGCTGGTGGCACTCACAGCGTGGATGACGTTTTTATGCCCCCTAAGGCCTGTATTTAGGGCAACGTGCAGCTGGTTATTTTACGGTTCTAGGCAATGAAGCAAAGTAGACCAACGGATCCTCTGGATCACGGAGTCTATAGTACCTCCCCCGATAGGAACGCATCGGTACAATATTCGAGTGTAGTGAATGTCTGCCCCCTGGCTTATCCTCATTCCTGCGGTATTCAATCGTGCCGCTAGTTCCTGCCCGAGCTTGCTGGAACCGTCTCCAACGGCTATTACCGCGACCGGGCGAATTCACAATACGGGATACCCCGAAGGCAATAAACCGCAAACTTCCCCAGCGCGAATCAAGATATTTTCACTACGTAGCCCTAATTACTTTTCCAAAGGGACTGCTGGTCCCCAACGGCAATAACGCTGGCTCCAATAGGCAACGTTGCGGGGTCCCCAAACCTACTAATATTCAACACTAACGAGTTCTCAAAACATGATCGTCGTTTGCCCGGCAATTCGTTGGCACGCCTTCAATCGTCAGGAATCTGTTGGCGTGCATGGAGATCAGCCGACGTGCGGCCAGAAAATTGCCCACTGGCGGACAATTAATGCGACATCCTAATAAACCACCGCATTCGCTGAGTGAATGATCAAAGCCCGCCGTCTTATCAGCGACCACCTTCAACAAAGGTACTGCTGATGACCGTCTCATTATATGAAGGCAATGCGCCACCCAGATGGTCGGCGCCTCCCCTTTCATTGCATCTATCAGACATGGCCAAATTAGAGCAGACAACGATTTGAACTCTCATTGCTTCTCCCATCGCCACGCGCTCACGCCCGAAGCAACCATCAGATTGTTCCAAGTGCACCTTGGTCGGCATAGAACCTAGCTCGTTACCGCTGGTCCTTCTGCCCGGTGACCTTGTTCAAGGACATTCGATATGGCAGTAGTTCTGGGCCCTGAAACTTACTTCAATCAGAGGTGCAGGTACCGCTCTCGCATATCCACAATTACGCGAACAACGAGCACGCTACTGTCAGATCCGAAGCTGAACACTTGAGCCATTATCTGCGTGAATCAAATCAACGGTTTCAACATCGCCGGATGAGAAGAGAATTCAGCTGCAAGGATTCCTAGATCAAATAAGTTACATCGGACCGTTTTCGGTTTAGGAAAGTCACTACTGGTTCAATGAGGTCAAGTTTGGGTGACGCTCGCATTCTGGGCAAGAACTGATTCGGTTCACGGTGTTCCGCCTTTCCGTTTTTGTGTTTTCACGGGTCACCGCTGATCTGTTTCCTCGACTGACATGCTTGCAGCATCTCTGGTCTGGTTGACTCCTTCCTTCTAAGTGCCCAGCATGGCCTGTGCGCAGCCCCTCAGAAGCCATGTACGCCCTAGGCTGAGGTCTCCTCCAATTCTGGTCAGTTCGACCGGCTGAAGCGCTTACAAGGATCATTCGGTGTATCCGGCTTGCTGCGCGTAGGCGGATAAAAAAATGGTGTCGGGTATGTTTCACGTGAAACATACCCGACACCGCAAGAGCAAGTGGCTACTTCTTCAAGTCCGGATCTAGGACTTCCATAATTCTATTTAGGTCCTCCACCGAGGCAAACTCGATGCTGACTTTACCTTTTTTGGTACCCAATTGAATCTTGACGCTAGTGTCCAAACGATCAGCCAACGACGTCGCCAAAAAATCCAGCCGCTCGTTACGCTGGTTCTCACGTGCCTTAACGGTCTTCTTAGCTGGCTTGTCGCCGCTAAGGGCCACTGCCTCCTCCGTAGCGCGAACGGACAATCCTTCATTGACGATTCGTTGAGCAAGTTGCTCAATTGCTTCTCCATTGGATAAACCGAGCAGTGCACGTGCATGCCCGGCCGACAATACGCCGGCGGCCACTCGTCGCTGCACCAGGGCAGGCAGTTTCATCAGCCGGATTGTGTTCGAAATCTGCGAGCGTGATCGCCCAATACGATCCGAAAGTACTTCCTGAGTGCAATTGAATTCTTCAAGAAGCTGCTGGTAAGCCGCGGCCTCTTCAAGTGGGTTGAGCTGCGAACGGTGAAGATTCTCAAGGAGTGCATCACGAAGTAGGTCGGTATCCAGCGTATCTCGGACGATAGCCGGAATCGTAGACAGTCCTGCGGCCTGAGTCGCCCTCCAACGACGTTCACCCATGACCAGTTCATATGGTGCATCGTTGTCTTCTCGCGAGGGACGAACAACAATTGGCTGGAGCAGGCCAATTTCCCGAATCGAATGGATGAGTTCATCCATGTGTTCCTGGTCAAAATTCGTTCGGGGTTGCTTACGGTTCGGATGAATCTGGTCAACGTTGAGTTCAGCAAAACGAGCTCCCGGTACGTCTACCAAGCCATTTGCCGGCTCCTCCAGCACCCCTCCCCGGTCGTTACTCTGCGGGACAGGTTCGGTCTTGCGCGGAGCGACGGTCGTGTTGAGTCCAGGCATTGCCGCCCGAGGCTTCTTCGCACTCTTTGCAGGTGCCGCTTTCGGCGCAGAGGAAGCCGACTTGCGTCCCGGCTCAAAGAACATGTCTACAGGACGAGCTGTCTTCGTCTTGCTCTGGTCGGAGGTAGGTATCGATGTTTCACGTGAAACATCGTCTTTAATCTCTGCCACAGCCCCGGATGGCGAACTGGAAATCAGCGCACCAAGCCCTCTGCCTAAGCCACGCTTCTTGTCAGCCATATAGCGGCACTCCTTTTCATCCAAATTCTCAACCCACGACTAGTCTACTGTTTACGTGAGTAACTAGGGGGATGTTGACAATTTTCCTTTTAGGGAGTCATGGGTCTATTGAAGATGAAACTTCTATCCTAAAAACAACGAAAAACAAGTGAATTCCAGATCTTGTTGTCTAGAACGTTCTGTCTTAGGATTTTACCGCTCGTTCGGCGATCTCTATGGCTGCCTCCATATAAGACAACGCGCCGGTGGAGCTCGGGTCGTAAGTAATTACGGTCTGCTGGTAACTCGGGGCTTCCGAGATGCGTACAGATCGAGGTATGACGGCGCCGAGAACTTGCTCTGGGAAATGTTCCCGCACTTCGTTGGCTACCTGTGCCGCCAAATTGGTCCGGCCGTCATACATGGTGAGCAGTATCGTGGAAACAGTTAATTTTGAATTCAAATGCTTTTGAATCATCTCAATATTCTTCAAAAGCTGGCTCAGACCCTCCAACGCGTAGTACTCACACTGAATTGGGATGAGCACTTCCCTGGCAGCCACAAATGCGTTGACAGTCAATAGGCCCAAGCTCGGCGGGCAGTCTATGAATACGTAGTCCAGACGAGGAAGTCCCTTGCGTTGACGAGTGCGCGCATAGTCATCCAATGCTCGCTGCAAACGCTGCTCTCGGGCCACCAAAGAAACTAATTCAATTTCAGCACCCGCAAGATGAATAGTTGCCGGAGCCACTTCCAATGTGGGTAGCTCAGGGCAAGTCGCAATGACATCTGCCAAAGGAAGATCATTGATAAGTACGTCGTAAATGCTATCGACTTCCGAATGATGCTCAATACCTAGAGCTGTCGATGCATTGCCCTGCGGGTCGATATCGATTACCAGAACGTTCAGACCACTCTTGGCCAAACCCGCCGCAAGGTTAACTGCCGTGGTCGTCTTGCCCACGCCACCCTTTTGGTTGGAGATAGTGAGGTATCGAGTCTTCGGCGGCGTTGGGACTTCTCGCTCCGAAATCGCTTCGCGGCGCCTATGTTCATTGGCCAGCTGACTAGCTAACGGCGAAGAAGAATCATTAAAGTCAAAAACGTTGCTCGACGAACCTTTAGCCTTGGACAAAGGTGAAACTCCTCCTCGTGAATTGATGCGTTCAAAATCCATGAACCCACCGACGATGTTTCACGTGAAACACACGAAAACAAACGTCTTAGTATGCGTTCAAGCTGAATCTCGAAAGATACTCAGGTCTTGGGTTATTCCGCATCTAAAGCTACTTAAAGACTAACGCCTAAGTATTAGCCAACCTTGATTTGAACCACCGTGGTGACTTCTTCCAGCACGTCTTCACCGACAGTGACTACCTTAGTTTCGGTGCCACCAAGCTTGCGGATGACCTTCTGCGCCTTATCAATTTCTTCTGCGGCGGAACGTCCCTTGATGGCGATAAGGTCACCTTGCCCGTGCAGCAGTGGGATGGTCAGGCCTGCGAGGTTACTCAACGCCGAGACCGCTCGGGCAGTCACGTAACGGGCATTGATGGTCTCAGTCATCTGCTCGGCGCGTCCACGCATCACGGTCACATTGTCCAGACCGAGGTCGTCGATGACTTCTGTCAGCCAGATGCAACGGCGCTCTAAGGGTTCAATCAGCGTCAGCTTGAGATCCGGACGTGCGATGGCCAAGCACAGGCCAGGAAGGCCCGCACCGCTGCCTACATCGGCTACTTCAGCATCGCGCTCCATCAACGACTCGATCACAGCACAGTTGAGCACGTGGCGGGACCACAGACGAGGGACTTCACGCGGGCCAAGCAGCCCTCGTTCAATGCCTGACGTAGCAAGGTGCGCTACGTAGCGCTTAGCAAGATCCAGTCGGTCACCGAAAATCTTTTCGGCAGCTACGGTCTCCGCTGCTGTAAGGCTGAGGTCCTCAGTCATTGCATAGTTCCTTTGAACGATTGAAAACGCGCGGTGCGAATTACTTAGTTATCCAGCGTCGATACGACGATGTGGCGACGGGTGGATTCACCTTCGGATTCCGAATGCAGTCCAGCATCCGCAATGACATCGTGAACAAGTTTGCGTTCGTACGCGCTCATCGGCTCGAGGTGTACTGGCTGTCCCGACTTTCGCGCCTCGGCGATGGCTTCCGCCGCTAACTGCTGCAGTTCTTCGGCACGGTTTGAGCGATACCCGGCAATGTCCAAGACTAAGCGTGAACGCTCGCCAGTGGCATTGAGAACAGCCAGGCGGGTTAGCTCCTGCAGTGCATCGAGTACCTCACCGTCCTTGCCTACGAGGCTGTTCAGGTCGGTGGTGGCTTCCTCGGCGACGATGGAAATGTACGTTCGTCCGCCACGGATTTCGATGTCGATGTCGCCATCGAGATCGGCAATATCCAACAGTTCCTCTAGGTAGTCCGCGGCAACATCGCCTTCGTCGACTACCTCTTCATTTTGCTCGACCTGGTCGGTCAGCTCAGATACTTCGGTGTTCTCAGTTGCAGTCATGACTACTTCTTCCGGCGATTCTTACGCTTTGGCTGCTCGCGCTGGCCCTTAGGTTCTTCGATCGCTGGGGTCTCGGACTCATCCAGCTTCTTCTGTCCCACAGGAGGCAAACCCTTGGCAGCGCGACGAGCGTTGAGTTCGCGTTCTGCCTCAGAGCCTGGAGTTGGGTTGTTGCGAATGACCCAGAACTGCTGTCCCAAGGTCCAAAGGTTCGATGCGGTCCAGTAGATCAGCACGCCGATTGGGAAGTTAATACCACCGATGCCGAAGACCAGAGGCAGGATGTAGAGCATCATCTTCTGCTGCTGCATGAACGGGCCCTGCAGGGCTTCCTGGCTCATGTTCTTGGTCATCAGCTGGCGCTGGGTGAAGAACTGTGAGGCGGTCATCGCGAGGATCATGATGACCGCAACGATGATTACTGCCCAGTTGATGGCACCGGAATTGATGGTGCCCAAGAAGGTCTCGGAAAGCGGTGCCCCGAGGATCGAGGACTGGTCGAAGCTGCGGATATGGTCAGCGGACAAGGCACCGATTGAACGGCCGTCATCGCTGGCACGGGAAGCTTCGTTAAGCACGCGGAAGAGGGCGAAGAAGAATGGCATCTGCACGAGCAGTGGCAGACAGGAAGACAGTGGGTTGGTCTTGTGCTTCTTGAACAGCGCCTGCTGTTCTTGCACCATAGCCTGACGCGACATCTGGTCGGTCTTGCCCTTGTACTTCGCCTGGAGCTTGCGCAGGTCGGGCTGCAGCGCCTGCATCGCACGCTGGCTCTTGATCTGCTTGACGAAGACCGGAATCAGCAGTGTACGGATGAGCAGAACCAGGAAGATGATGGACAAGGTCCAGGTCACTCCCGAGCCCTCGTCCATACCCATGATGGTGAACAGTTCGTGGAAGGCCCACAGGACCCACGACACGGAATACGTGAACGGAGTCAATATGGTGTCTAGAAAGTTCATTAGCGGTCAAGCTCCTTGTGGCCGCTATCCGCGGCGTCTTCATCGTCGGGAATCACAGGATGATTCAGAACTATGATCCTCGGCAGTTTACCTTCGGGCCAAATCCGTGGACCCTCCGGAACGTGGTCTACGCCGCCGTGGGAAAATGGATTACACCTCAGAACCCGCCAGGCAGTCAAGACGATACCTTTGACGGCACCGTGCTGAGTCACCGCTTCGAGCCCATAGGCAGAACAACTAGGAAAGTATCGGCATACATCGCCATAAATTGGCGAGATGATCTTTCGGTAGAACTTAAGAAACCCGATAAGAAGATTGCGTGGAATATCAATGATGAACCACACAGGTCCGGTTCGGAAAGCTAAGTCCTTACGCATCAGCGGACCTCTGTTTTACGAAGCACGGATGCGAAAGCAGTGTTAACCTGTGATCGCAGCTCTTCCCAAGAGAGCTCAGCAGCTCCAGGCAGGGCACGAACGACGATATCCAGGTTTCCATCCACGCGCCTAAGCTCGTGGGCAACTTCGCGCATGCGACGTTTCGCCAGGTTCCGCTTAACCGCAATTCCCACTGCCTTGGAGACAATAAATCCAAACCGGTCCCCCATGACCCCTTCGGGGCGAGGGCGTGCATATAGCACGACGTTCCGGCGTCCGCTTCGGGCGCCGGAACGTACAGTGACTGTAAGGTCTTGCGCTAAGCGCAATCGCTGATTCTTTGGCAACATTTTTGGCCTAGACGGATCTAGTCGAGTCCATCAGAACTATGCAGCCAAAAGCTGATCCACAAATTTATGCGGAAAGCTCGGTGCGGCTCTTGCCGCGACGAGCCGAAAGGATTGCGCGACCCGCACGGGTACGCATACGAAGACGGAAACCGTGCTTCTTAGCACGACGACGGTTGTTTGGCTGAAAAGTCCGCTTGCTCACGGTGACACTCCAAGAATTTTAAGTGATGCGCCGTACCCGCTACTAGCTAGCTGGATAACAACAGGCTGACGCTCGTTCTTTATAAAATGCGTGATTTCGCGGGCTCTTCTAAAAACTGAGCAGGTCACAAAACGCACACATAGGACTGAATAACGATAGGAAAATTTGAGCCGTAGGTCAAATTGGCGCGCGGTAACAGCGCCCCTGTGAATATCAGAGCGTTGCCTGTGAATAATCTACCCCAAACTTGTGGATTACGACAGCTTTCAACGAAAGACACCTCACATTCTGACGCGAAAAACCACGTCAAAGCGGACCTCAAAAGCCTAGATTTCAAGGGAGAAGACGTTTTCCACAGCCAAACCGCTAACTTTTTCCACCAGACTGTGCATAACCATGTGGATAGTGGATAGAATCAGTGGTGATAGCGTCGCCAGAATGGCGAAAACAAAGCCGAAAATCGGGTTTTGTGTGATCAACATTGCATTAAATGATGGAAGTGGGACGCCCTTAGTGAGTAGCGACGAGACCAATAGTATTGGGAGCTCCTGGCGTCAAGTCATTCGCAAGATCGAAGACGACGATCGGGTTAAAGCCCGCCACCGTCCGTTTGTGTCCTTAGCCAAGCCCCAGGGTCTCATCGGAAGTACCCTTCTTGTTGCAGTGCCAAATGACCTCACCCGTGACATTCTGCAGACTCAACTACGCGAGCCGCTAGATCAAGCACTGCGCGAAGTCTTCCAGGACGATATTCGTTGCGCGGTAAGCGTCGACCTGTCTCTGGCCGAAGACGTCGAACAGCCGGTCGAGGAAAAACCAGCACCTGTTTCCACTCCAGCCCCGGTTCCGGAGACTCCCGGCCCACGCCCACAGCCGGCGCCCCAGCCGACTCCCCCCTCAAATTCCCAAGAGTTCGGTCGCCTGAATCCGAAGTACATATTCGATACCTTCGTGATCGGCTCTTCGAATCGATTTGCGCATGCGGCCGCCGTTGCCGTTGCCGAAGCGCCGGCGAAGGCCTACAACCCGCTATTCATCTACGGCGATTCTGGTTTGGGTAAGACGCACCTACTTCATGCGATTGGGCATTACGCGCGTCACCTCTACAAGGGCATTCGTGTTCGCTACGTGAATTCCGAAGAATTCACCAACGATTTCATCAACTCCATCCGTGATGACGAGGGTGCCAGTTTCAAACAGACCTACCGCAACGTCGACATTCTGCTGATTGACGATATTCAGTTCTTGGCAAATAAGGACGCGACGCAAGAAGAGTTCTTCCACACCTTCAATGCCCTGCATAATCACAACAAGCAGGTAGTGATCACCTCCGACTTGCCGCCGAAGCAGCTCCAGGGCTTTGAAGATCGAATGCGTTCACGCTTCGAATGGGGTTTGCTTACCGATATCCAGCCGCCTGAATTGGAAACTCGAATTGCGATCTTGCGCAAGAAGGCGGATGCGGAGAACCTTTCTGCCCCGGGCGACGTGATGGAATACATTGCTTCACGCATCTCTACGAATATCCGTGAGCTCGAGGGTGCACTCATTCGAGTGACGGCCTTCGCCTCATTGAATAACCAGCAAGTAGACCTTGCCCTGGCCGAAACCGTTCTGAAGGATTTGATCAGCGCCGACGGTGCCCAGGAGATCACGCCCTCAACCATCATCAAGCAGACCGCCGAATACTTCGGACTGAGCATTGATGAGCTCAACAGTAAGTCACGTACTCGAACGCTGGTCACTGCACGTCAGATCGCGATGTACCTCCTGCGGGAATTGACCGATATGTCTCTGCCGAAGATCGGTGCCGAACTCGGTGGACGTGACCATACCACCGTGATCCATGCCGATCGCAAGATTCGTGAACTGATGGCCGAACGTCGTGCGATCTTCAACCAGGTGACAGAACTGACAAACCGCATCAAACAAAGCCAGCGCGAGCACTGATTCACGAAAATCACAGCTGTGGATAAGGCTGTGGAGTAGTTGGAGACAACCTGCGCATAACAAGCACCTCGAGTGTGGACTGCGAAAAGAGTGACACTGAGTTTCAACAGGGCACTGGAACTGAGTGTCACTCCCAGTCACAGATTGTTCACATGCACAATTGGTTCAATCTATGGGATCGCGGCGGTTATCCACAGTATCCACAGGGGTTATTAACACTACTTCCTTTAAACACTTATTCATCCAAATAACGAGACCTCTCCCCGATACACCCGTTTTGAACGATTTTTTGTTCATAAGTTCGCTGCACTGCACACCTCGGAATCTTCTATGAAGCTTCATGAGGAAAGTCGTGGCAAGATTAAGTGGAGATATCGTGTAGCTACCTGCTCTATGCTTAAGAACTTGGCGGGAAACAAGCTTCTTGGCCTGACTTAAGACTTATGGGTTCCGAAAGGCGGATTTTTCGTGAAGTTCAGCGTTGAAAAGGATGTATTGGCAGACGCCGTTTCTTGGACCGCAAGGTCTCTAGCGCAGCGTCCACCATCTCCAGTACTTGCTGGCATTTTGATCACTACCCATGAGGGCATCGTTCGCCTTGAGGGTTTTGATTACGAGATCTCATCCCATATTGAAATACCTGCCGATATAGCAGAACAGGGTGAAGTGCTGGTTTCTGGCAAGCTTCTTGCAGAAATTACCCGATCTTTGCCTAATTCAACGGTGACGCTGGAAACCGATGGCACGAAGATTACGGTTTCCTGCGGCCGTTCTCGTTTCCACTTGGCAACCATGCCCGTGGATGAATACCCGACGCTTCCTGCGCTTCCAGAAGTTGCGGGAACCATTAATGGACAAGCTTTCTCCGAAGCCGTATCGCAGGTCATCGTTGCTGCGTCCAAAGATGATACTCTTCCGGTTCTTACCGGCATCAAGGTAGAAATCGTAAACGATCTCATTACCTTCCTGGCTACCGACCGTTACCGCTTGGCGATGCGCGAACTGAACTGGTCCCCTAACCAGCCAGAAGTTTCTACCTCATTCTTGATCAAGGCGAAGACCTTGAGTGAAGTCGCGAAAACACTTTCGAGCGCCGGTGATTTGAAGCTGGCTATCAGCCCTAACGGCGAAATGATTGGTTTCGAAAGCGCCAATCGCCGAACCACCTCGCTGCTGATCAATGGCGACTATCCAAAGATTCGTTCGCTGTTCCCGGACAACACCCCCATCCATGCGACCGTTCGTACCAGCGATCTAATCGAAGCAGTACGCCGCGTCTCGGTGGTTGCCGAACGTAATACTCCGGTTCGCATGGCTTTCACCGATGGTCAGCTGACCCTGGATGCGGGAACCGGCGAAGATGCCCAGGCCGAAGAGGCGATCGTTGCTTCGCTTCGGGGTGAAGACATCACCGTGGCGTTCAACCCCACATTCCTGAGCGAGGGCCTAGGCTCCTTCAATACCGACTACGTGCGGTTCTCCTTCACCAGCGCACCTAAACCTGCGATGATCACCGGTCAGAAGCAGATCGACGAAGACGATCAGGACCAGTACCGGTACCTGGTCATGCCAGTTCGATTGCCAAACTCGAACTAGCAACAACCTCGCGGTGGATGGCCTGGCCATCCACCGCTTCGCAGCTTCCAGGACTCTCGGTGTATATCTCGCAGCTTTCCCTCACGAGCTTTCGCTCGTACGTGCAGGCCGACGTGCAACTTGCCCCGGGCATTAATGTACTGGTCGGCCCCAACGGTGTGGGCAAAACCAACATTGTTGAGGCCGTCGGCTATCTAGCGAATCTTTCCTCGCACCGGGTCAGTAGCGATGCCCCATTAATTCAATTCGGGTCCGAACGAGCACTGATCCGCGGCACCTTGCACCGCGGTTCCCAGACCTCCTCGCTCGAGGTCGAAATTACCAGCGGCAAGATCAACCGTGCCCGAATCAATCGGGCCAATCCGGTGCGAGCACGTGAAATTCTTGGACTCGTTCGAACCGTCCTGTTTGCTCCCGAGGACCTTGCCCTGATCAAGGGCGACCCCTCGAACCGTCGCCGCTTCCTGGACGAGATGCTCATCTCCCTGCGGCCCATCGAAGCCGGCACCAAAAACGACTACGAGCGAATCGTGAAGCAGCGCAATGCGTTGCTCAAATCGATCCGCGGGAAATCCAAGTTGAATTCCTCGCAGGAAAGTACCCTGCAGGCTTGGGACATGCAGCTTGCGAACTGCGGGGCACGCCTCATCCGGGGACGGCTGAACGTCTTGGCGCTGCTGCGTCCGTACATGGAGGCCGCCTATGCGGACCTCGCCGATGGCAAGAAGCACGCCGGTGCAATCTATCGCTCCTCGCTCGAGGGAGAGAACGATGAGAATTCGCTTCCCGCCAACGATCTCGAGGCAATGGCCCAGGACGAGATTCGGGAATTGTTGCTGAATTCCATCGAGGCAAACCGATCACGTGAATTGGATCGCGGAATTTCTCTCTTCGGCCCGCATCGCGACGATCTGACCTTGACCTTGGGGGCGACCCCGGCGAAGGGCTACGCCTCACATGGCGAAACCTGGTCGTTTGCGCTCGCTTTGCGTTTGGCAGCCTACCGAGTCTTTGGCGATGACGATCCGCGAACCGGCTCGGGTCCAATCCTGATCCTCGATGATGTCTTTGCTGAGCTGGATGCGACTCGACGAGACAGGCTGGCTCATATTGTGTCCGGTGCCGAACAAGTTCTTGTCACGGCCGCGGTTGCCGCCGATGTCCCCGAAGCTTTGAAGGGGCATTTTTTCCAAGTCAGCCCCGGCCAGGTCAGCGATGTCTGAGGAAGAGCTCGACTCAGCCAAAGCGCTGCTCAATCGCATGCGCAAGCTTGCCGAGGAACGCGGAGAGCCGAGAATCGATGCGGCCCGAATGGAGCGGGTGAAGAAACGGCAGGCCGCTCGTCGCGGATTTGCCGCTCCCAAGGGTACCGCAAGCGAAGGATCTGCCCGTGACCCGCATGCCATCGGCGAAATCGTCAACAGAATGTCAAAATCCCGTGGCTGGAATACGCAAGTTGCCGTCGGTTCGGTACTTGGCCGGTGGGCAGAACTTGTCGGAGAAAACGTTGCGGCGCACTGCAAACCAGAATCCTTTGAAGATACGGTCGTCGTCGTGCGCTGCGATTCAACTTCCTGGGCCACGCAGTTACGCCTACTCAGCCATCAAATTTTGAAGAAAATCGATGCCGAACTAGGCCCTGGGATTGTAACTGTCATCAAGGTTCTGGGGCCCAACGCTCCATCGTGGCGGCACGGAATGCGTTCGGTCGCCGGACGTGGACCGCGAGACACCTACGGCTAAAAATGCTGGCACGGCATATGGCGCTCTAACGGACCCGGTGGCTGGCTCCCCCCTCACCGGATCGCCCTCAACCGCTCAGAGAGACGGTTCTGTGGCTGCTACAGCCGATTTGAGCTTCAGGATCCCTATATATTTTGCTAAACGCGGTAGAATTAGCGGTAGTGAATGCGCGTTGTGCAGGTACGCCCTGCGCTCGTTGCACCCGACCATGATTTCTTGATACGCACCTCACTCAGGAGCGGCAGGGAATCGCGCGCCAAATTCGAGGAGTTCGTAGCACAAGTGTCTACCGAAAACGCTTCACCGCAGGAACCGGCCGAAAGCCAAGTACCCGCGGAATCGATGACTTCCAAAGTCGAACACACCTATGGCGCCCAGGACATTACCGTCCTCGAAGGACTCGAAGCGGTACGCAAACGTCCGGGCATGTACATCGGTTCCACCGGTCCACGAGGCCTGCACCACCTGGTATACGAGGTCGTCGATAACTCCGTCGATGAGGCATTGGCAGGCTACTGCGACACCATCGACATCACCTTGCAGGACGATGGTGGTGTCCGTGTCGAGGACAATGGACGTGGCATTCCCACCGACATGCACCCAACCGAAGGCAAACCTGCCGTAGAGGTCGTCATGACGATCCTGCACGCCGGCGGCAAATTTGGCGGAGGCAGCTACGCGGTTTCCGGCGGTTTGCACGGTGTGGGCATTTCCGTGGTCAACGCCCTCTCGCGCCGCGTTGATACCGTGGTTCGCCAGAAGGGCCATGCCTGGCGGATTTCCTTTGCCAACGGTGGGGTCACCACGCAGCCGCTGACCAAGGGCGAAGAAACCGACGTCACCGGCACCACCCAGACGTTCTACCCGGACCCGGAAATCTTCGAGACCGTAGAATTCGACTTCGAAACCCTGCGCGCCCGCTTCCAGCAGATGGCGTTCCTGAATAAGGGACTGCGTATCCGCCTGACCGATGAACGCGTCGTCGAAGAGGTTGAAGCAGAGGTCGAGGAAGAGCGTGAGAACCAGGTAGTCAAGCCCCGCGTGGTCGACTACCTGTACAAGGACGGCCTGCTGGACTATGTCAAGCACCTGAACTCCGCCAAGAAGGTCGAGCTGGTCCACGAGGAGGTCATCGCCTTCGAGGCCGAAGACACCGCCCGCGGCATCAGCGTTGAAATCGCCATGCAGTGGACCAGCGCCTACTCGGAATCGGTGCACACCTACGCGAACACCATCAACACCCATGAAGGCGGAACTCACGAAGAAGGCTTCCGCGCGGCGCTGACCGGGCTGCTCAACAGGTACGCCCGCGATAACAAGATCCTGCGCGAGAAAGACGACAACCTCTCCGGGGATGATGCCCGCGAAGGGTTGACGGCGGTGCTTTCGGTGAAGCTTTCCGAACCGCAGTTCGAAGGCCAGACCAAAACCAAGCTGGGCAACTCGATGGCCCGTGGCTTCGTCCATGGTGTGGTCAACGACGAACTGGGCGACTGGTTCGAACGCAACCCGAACGTGGCCCGCGATATCATCCGCAAGGCCCAGCTCGCCTCCCAGGCCCGCATGGCGGCCCGCAAGGCGCGCGACAATGCGCGCCGCAAGTCGCCGATGGAATCCTTCGGCATGCCCGGCAAGCTCTCGGACTGCTCCTCGAAGAACCCCGCCGAGTGCGAGGTGTTCATCGTCGAGGGTGACTCCGCAGGCGGCTCGGCCAAGCGTGGACGCGACCCGCACACCCAGGCCATCTTGCCGCTGCGCGGCAAGATCCTGAACGTCGAGCGTGCCCGCCTGGACCGCGCGCTGGGCAACGCCGAGGTGCAGGCGATGATCACCGCCTTCGGCACCGGCATCGGCGAAGAGTTCGACATGGCCAAGCTGCGCTATCACAAGATCGTGCTGATGGCCGACGCCGACGTCGACGGCCAGCACATCACCACGTTGCTGCTGACGCTGATCTTCCGCTTCATGCGCCCGCTGATCGAACACGGCTACGTGTACCTGGCCAGCCCGCCGCTGTACCGCATCAAGTGGACCAACGCGGCCCACGAGTACGTATTCACGGACCGCGAACGCGATGACGCCCTGGTCAAGGGCGCCGCCGCGAATAAGCGCATCCCGAAGGAAAATGGCATCCAGCGCTACAAGGGCCTGGGCGAGATGGACTACTCGGAGCTGTGGGACACCACCATGGATCCGGCCCATCGTGTTCTGCGCCAGGTGGCCATGGACGATGCGGCCGCCGCGGACGAGGTCTTCTCCGTGCTGATGGGCGAGGACGTAGAGTCCCGCCGCAACTTCATTCAGCAGAACGCCAAGGACGTGCGCTTCCTGGATATCTAACGCGCGCTCCGCGCAGCGAAACGATAACCAGTAACGAATTTTGACTTGTAAAGGGATGAAATGAGCGACGAGCAAACCCCGGGCAACGAACCGTTGGACGGGGAAATCGTGCCCGCACTTGAGGGCCACGACAAGATCGACCAGATCGATCTGCAGACCGAAATGCAGCGGTCCTACCTTGACTATGCGATGGCCGTGATCGTGGGCCGTGCGCTGCCCGACGTGCGCGACGGGCTGAAGCCGGTGCACCGCCGCGTGCTGTACGCAATGTACGACGGCGGCTACCGCCCCGAGCGTTCGTACAACAAGTGCGCCCGCGTGGTTGGCGAGGTCATGGGCCAGTACCACCCGCACGGCGACACCGCGATCTACGATGCGCTGGTCCGGCTGATCCAGGACTGGGTCATGCGCTACCCGCTGGCTTTGGGCCAGGGCAACTTCGGTTCCCCGGGCAACGATGGCGCCGCCGCCCAGCGTTACACCGAAACCAAAATGGCCCCGCTGGCCATGGAAATGGTCCGCGACATCAACGAAGACACCGTTGATTTCCAGGACAACTACGACGGCAAGAACCAGGAACCAACGGTGCTGCCGGCACGGTTCCCGAACCTTCTGGTCAACGGCTCCTCGGGGATCGCGGTCGGCATGGCCACCAACATTCCGCCGCATAACCTGCGCGAGGTCGCCGAGGGCGTGCAGTGGTACCTGCAGAATCCCGACGTTTCCCGCGAAGAGCTGCTTGCCGCGCTGATGCAGCGGGTCAAGGGCCCGGACTTCCCTTCCGGCGCGATGATCCTGGGCACCAAGGGCATCTCGGATGCCTACCGCACCGGCCGTGGCTCGATCACCATGCGTGCAGTGGTCAACGTCGAGGAAATCCAGGGACGCGCCTGCCTGGTGGTCACCGAACTGCCGTATATGGCGAACCCGGATAACCTCGCGGTGAAGATCGCCGAGCTGGTCCGAGACGGAAAGATCGCCGGCATCGCCGATATGCGCGACGAGACCTCGGGCCGTACCGGCCAGCGCCTGGTGATCGTGCTCAAGCGCGACGCCGTGGCCAAGGTGGTGCTGAACAACCTCTACAAGCACACCGAGCTGCAGTCGAACTTCTCCGCGAATATGCTCGCGATCGTCGACGGGGTGCCGCGCACCCTGCCGCTGGATGGCTTCATCCGCCACTGGGTGACCCACCAGATCGAAGTGATCGTGCGCCGCACCAAGTACCGGCTGAAGAAGGCCGAAGAAGAGGCCCACATCCTGCGCGGCCTGCTCAAGGCCTTGGATGCCTTGGACGAGGTGATCGCCTTGATCCGCCGCTCTTCCACCACCGAAGCGGCCCGCGACGGACTGATGGAACTGCTGGACATTGACGAGGCGCAGTCCCGTGCCATCCTCGACATGCAGCTGCGCCGGCTGGCCGCCCTGGAACGCCAGAAGATCCAGGATCGCCACGCCGAGCTGGAAACGATGATCACCGAATTCAAGGAAATCATCGGCGATCCGCAGCGCCAGCGCACCATCGTCTCGGAAGAACTTGCCGAGATCGTGGACAAGCACGGCGACGACCGCCGCACCAAGGTGCTCATGGGCTTCGACGGCGATATGAACGTCGAGGACCTGATTCCCGAAGAGGAAATGGTGGTCACCATCACCCGCGGCGGCTATGTGAAGCGCACCCGTATCGACAACTACCGTTCGCAGCAGCGCGGCGGCAAGGGTATCAAGGGTGCCAACCTGCGGGGGGACGACGTGGTGGAGCACTTCTTCGTGACCTCCACGCACAACTACCTGCTGTTCTTCACCAACCATGGCCGGGTGTACCGCACCAAGTGCTACGAATTGGCCGAAGCCGGACGCGACGCGAAGGGCCAGCACGTGGCCAACGTGATGGCCTTCCAGCCCGACGAGCACATCGCCCAGGTGCTGGATCTGCGCACCTACCAGGATGCCGAGTACCTGATGCTCGCCACCCGCAACGGCCTGGTGAAGAAGACCCGGCTGGAGGATTACGACACCAACCGCACCGCCGGGGTGATCGCCATCAACCTGCGCGAAGATGACGAATTGGTCTCCGCGCAGCTCGTTAGCGAATCCGATGACGTGATGCTCGTCTCACGCAAGGGCCAGTCGGTGCGCTTCACCGCGACCGATACGGCGCTGCGTCCGATGGGCCGCGCCACCTCCGGGGTGACCGGAATGAAGTTCCGCGAGCACGACGAACTGCTCGCCGCCGAGGTGGTCCGCGCGGACTCCTTCGTCTTCACCGTCACCAACGAGGGCTATGCGAAGCGCACCACGGTCGAAGAATATCGTGTGCAATCACGCGGTGGTTTGGGCATTAAGGTCGCTAAACTCAACGAGGAACGCGGCGAATTGGTCGGTGCGTTGATCGTCGACAACAGCGATGAGGTGCTCGTGGTGATGGCCTCGGGCAAGGTCGTCCGCTCGGCAGTTTCGCAGGTCCCTTCCAAGGGCCGCGACACCATGGGCGTGATCTTTGCGAAGCCAGATAAGAAGGACCATATTATTGCGGTTGCCAAGAACTCTGAGACGGAGCTCGAAGAGAACTTGGAGGAAGATGCCGTAACGTTGAATTCAGAAAACATGACAGATGAGTCATCTGCTGTGCCTGAAATCGCTTCGGACGCACAGAGCGATGACACCGATAACGGAGGTAACGCATGAGCACGCCCTCGACGCCTCGCCCAAGTGGCAGCGCCCCGAAGAGCGCAGCGCCGCGACCTACCCAGGTAAAGCGCCCAGCGCCAACCTCGAATGGCAACCGTCCGACCGGCGCCCGCCCGGCGCCGACCGGCCAGCAGCGCCCAGCTGCCGGAGCACCGCGCCCAGCCGCCGGGGCACCGCGTCCGGGAACCGGTCAGCAGCGCCCAACCCAGTCGCAGGAACGCCTCGTCCGCCCCGCACCGAAGGCGAAGGTGCGCAAGGCGCGGCTGCTTGCTTCGAAGGTTGAACCGTTCTCGGTACTCAAACTTGCCTTCCTGCTATCGGTAGCCTTCGGTGTGATCACCGTGGTGGCATCCGTGGCAATCTGGGCACTGCTGGATTTGACCGGAACCTTCGATTCCTTCAATCAGTTGATGCGTGACGCAATCGGTGCCGAGGGAACCTTCGACCTGCGAGATGTCGTCTCGCTGGGCCAGGTAGCCTCGTACGCAACGATCATCGCGGTGATCAACGTCGTGGTGATCTCCGTGCTCTCGATGCTCGGAGCGGTGTTGTACAACATTGCCTCCTCGCTCGTTGGCGGCGTCGGAGTTACCCTCACGGACGACTAAGAACGTGCTAGTCGAGCCCGGGTTTCGTGCTGTGATGCATGACACCCGGGCTCGATTTGTATCTTCTTGCAAACCCCGGTAAAGTTTTATTTCGTTCCGAAGGGAATGAAAAAGGTAAGGGCGTATAGCTCAGGCGGTTAGAGCGCTTCGCTGATAACGAAGAGGTCCCTGGTTCAAGTCCAGGTACGCCCACGGAATCCTTACCGGCGAGAAAGAGGGTAGAATGAAAAAGCTCCTGATTCTCGGGACGATTGCGGCTGCTGCGGTAGTCCTAATCAAGAAGGTGAAGGATTCTTCGGAAATCAAGGAAACCTGGCAACAGGTAACCGACAAGGTTTCCTAACGCTTTTCGGGGCCTTAGCTCAGTTGGTAGAGCGCCTGCTTTGCAAGCAGGATGTCAGGAGTTCGAATCTCCTAGGCTCCACAGGTTAGATTGGCGGAAAGCAGAAGCTTTCCGCCAATTCTTTTCCAAAGACGAGGTGTGAATTCCTCGGAAAGTGAAAATCTTTCGATAATAGAATACGGGGCCTTAGCTCAGTTGGTAGAGCGCCTGCTTTGCAAGCAGGATGTCAGGAGTTCGAATCTCCTAGGCTCCACAGAATGAAAAGGGCGGAAAGCAATCAGCTTTCCGCCCTTTCGCTTTACCCAAGAGCCACGAAACAAACGATGCGACTACTGGCTGACGCGAGCACGCATCACATTCTTGTAATGGCCGAGCAATTGTTCACCGATACTGAACCACGTGCGCTCTTGCACGCTCAGATAGGCGGTTCGAGCAAATGCCAGCCGCTTGGCATCATCGTAAATGAGGTCGCTCACCCGGGCGCGAAGCTCATTGAGATCTCCCGGGGCGTAAAGCCACCCTGTGCGCGAGGAATCCACTAAATCCAGTGGCCCTCCCCTGCCCACCGCTACGACCGGCACAGCACAAGCCATGGCTTCTTGGATGGTTTGGCAGAAAGTTTCCGAGGCGCCCGGATGAACGAACACATCAAAGGATGCAATGACTTCCGCTAGACGGGTACCCGAGAGGAAGCCGGTGAAGTGGGCATCGGGCAACGCGTTGCGTAGTTCGTCTTCCAAAGGCCCGGAACCAACCACCACGATTCGGGTGTTCGGCAGCGAATTGAGCACTCGAAGATCTGCCACCTGCTTCTCTGCGGCCAGGCGACCCACATAGCCAATGATGCGTTCACCATTGGGTGCGATAGCCGTACGGAACTTAATATCGCGACGCTCTGGTGTGAACTGAACGGTGTCTACTCCCCTGCGCCCCCACGCGAGCCGTGTGACGCCCAGAGATTCGAGCTGACGCCGAGAAAAGGAACTTGGCACCAGCGTGAGGTCCGCGGCCGTGTGAATGGCTCTGACGTGTTCCCAGAGCCTCTCGGTGAGCCATGGCATCTTATAACGAGCCGCGTAGGTCGGCACTTCAGTTTGATACATCGCCAGCGTCGGGATATCCAATTCCTGCGCGGCGCGCAAGGCACGCCAGCCCAGGAGGAAAGGACTTGCCAGGTGAACTACGTCGGGAGCTTCCTTGGCCAGAATTTTTTTGAGCCGGCCTGAGCCTCCGGCGGCTAAACGCACTTCTGGATATCTGACCATGGCTACTGAAGGGACGGTGATTACCGGAAATCCCTTGTACGTCCGTGGCACGCTATGGCCCTTGAGCTCACCGGACAGTGAGCCCGCCGGGGTGATAACCACCGCGCTATGGCCGGTGAGGGCCAAATGATCGAGGGTCCTTAGGACCGAGTTGGTGACCCCATTGACGTGGGGCAGGAACGATTCAGCAACGATAGCAACCTTCACATCTCCATACTGCGGTTTCGGGGTAACGCCGAGCTTAACGTGCCCTACAGCGTTCATTAACTTCTAGCTTCGGCCATTCGCCAGGGAGTCATATCCCCGAAAAAATATCGAAGGTGTCTCTACCTAAGCAGCCGCCGAACATGGATCATGGAGGTGAACAGAAAGTAGCTCGAGACTCTCGACTCGCGGTTTCGCGTTTCCCGATACTTCTTCGGCATGGCGGCTTAGGCGGCCGGTTTCCCCGGGTGCTTGCTCGAATTGAATTTGTGGATCAATCCGCTGCTCATGGTCAACATGTTCCGCAGGGTCGCTCCTTGTCACTTCCTGACTTCGCTTTGGAATTCGAATCGCCGCTTCCGGTGGTGCCATTGCTTGGTTGGCCGGTGGCGATGACAAATGTAGCCAGCTGGTTCGCCGGACAGCACCTGCCGGTAGTCCCTGGCATGATGGCCAGAACCGTCGTTAGGATCGTACCGATCCCGGTGACCTGCGGCCTGCTGCTTCGGATGTTCTTGCATAAGCCAGTTCCAGCGAGGCTGCCCGCTTGCCACGGATTTCATGTTTCGCCATTTCCTTTGCCGCCCCGATTATCGTCGCCCTATGTGCTGGACCTATCCGAGTCGCTGGCTTATTAGTCTTGTTCACGGGGATTGTGCACAACTGCTTGGGGCTGGCCGTTGGCTAAGGGATTGCTGAATTGCTAGAGGGACCCGAAGCAATCAGTCCGACTACCGCCTTGGAATCCAGAATTCCCGGCGCGGTATTTTCAGTGTGGCGCAAATTATTGGGTCTTCGATGGCGGCATATTTGCTTCTTATGAGGGGCGAATAAATCGATATATAGGCATTTGAGTTGCGTGTATGCATAAATCCGTATATATAAATACGAATCTTTGCGGGCTGGCTTCAGTCACGGTTCAAGGCAGTGACCCCAAACTTGTAAACTTAGCCGGTGACGTTCTTATTGGCCGCGGTGGGAATACTCGGCATTTCAGCATCTGGCCCCATCATCGCGGCATTTCCCAGCGTCCCGGTGATGTCCATGGCCTTCTGGCGCAATGCGGCAGCGGCCCTCATTCTTGCCGCACCTTCCATCAGGAAGAATCCTCGGGCGTACCTGCAATTCACTCGCCGCGAATGGTTTTATCTTCTCGTGGTCGGCGGCGCGCTTGCCCTGCACTTTGTGTGTTTCATGTTTGCCGTCCGAATGACCAGCGTCGCAGCGGCAACCGCCCTAGTTTGCATTCAGGGCGTTTGGATAGCTTTGTTTCAATCCCTGCGCGGAGTTCGCTACCGCTCCCCGGTAATTATCGGTATGAGCGTCGCGATTCTAGGAGTAGTGACGATCACCGGATTCGACTTGGGGCAGGGGCGCACCGCATTCTTCGGAGACCTCTTAGCACTGGCCGGTGGCATCCTTGCAGCTATTTATACCTTCGCCGGCGCAGCGGCACGGCGCACCATGACGACGTCCAGGTACACCTCGATCTGCTATGCGGTCACCGCGATCTTGCTGCTACTGATGTGCTTGTTTACAGGCCAACCGCTCTGGGGATTTGATGCCTGGGGTTGGCTGGGGATCATCTTGCTGACGGTGTGCGCACAGTTATTTGGGCATACAGCGATGAACCATTTGTTGAGTGTTCTCGGTCCGTTGACGGTTTCGACCTTGATCTTGTTGGAGATTCCAGGCGCTGCCCTGCTCGCGGCTTTGCTCCTAGGTCAGGTGGTTCCTGTCGGGACCTATCTGGGTTTAGGGATTATTCTGGTGGGACTTGTTCTAGTAGTGCGTGGGCAGGCGAAGCCCAAACTTGAGGTTTAGTCCTCGGAGATAAGATTTTGGACTTCGGCGACATTCGCTTCGCGAGATTCAACAGGTTGCTGCGGCTCTGCGATTTTTGGTTCGTTTTCCCAAGGGTCCTCAACGGGCCTTGAAGCCTTCCACATGGCTACGCCTAAGGCCACGAGTCCGACGAACACGCCGAATGCCAAAAGTTTTCCTGCTGCACTTTTCTTGCTCATGGTTACTCCCTAATGAATCAATTTTCGTTACCAGCTACGTCCAGACTAGGCAGTTAGCTGATGCGAGGCCAGTGTTCAACAGACGCGCTCGGATAATCGCGCAAATGTTTCACTCAACGCGTACCCCAGCTTTGGCGGCCTCGCCCCTACTCATGGGAGAATAAAGCCATGACCGCAAACGCAACGCATAAAGCCACGATTCACACTACTTTGGGCGACATCGTCGTCGATCTTTTCGGCAACCACGCCCCGAAGACCGTAAAGAACTTCGTTGGCTTGTCGACCGGTGAGCAGGAATGGGTACATCCAGAATCCGGTGACAAGAAGACCAACACCCCGCTATACAGCGGGACCATCTTCCACCGCATCATCTCGGACTTCATGATTCAGGGTGGCGACCCACTGGGTCAGGGCTTCGGCGGCCCAGGCTACCAGTTCGATGACGAGATCCACCCAGAACTGAACTTCAACGAGCCATACAAGCTAGCCATGGCAAATGCCGGTATCCGCATGGGCCGTGGAACCAACGGTTCCCAGTTCTTCATCACCACCGTCCCAACCGCATGGTTGCAGGGCAAGCACACCATTTTCGGTGAAGTGACCGAAGCCGAATCACGCAAGATCGTCGACGCGCTGAACGCAGTTGCCACTGACGGCCGTGACAAGCCAGCGGAAGATGTTGTTATCAACTCGGTAGATATCGAGACCCTGTAACACCCTCTTTACCGACGTCGGCTCCGGTGATTCCCTAGTGGAGTCGCCGGAGCCGACGTATTTAACAGATAAACGCGCTAATGAGATCAAGGTTGAAATAGATGTCTTACGGTCAAGTGACTCCCGCGGGCCAAACCGCCCCCACCTGTTTTAGGCACCCCGAAACGATCTCATATGTGTCATGCACCCGCTGTGGTCGCCCGGTGTGCCCACGCTGTCAGGTTCCTGCGCCGGTCGGAGTACAGTGCGTGGAATGCGTCAACGAAGCAAACAGGAACATTCCTACACAGCGCACCGAATTCGGCGCACGAGCACGCCAAGGCGCCCCGATTATCACTTATTCGTTGATCGCACTCAACGTCGTGGCCTATATTGCCCAGTGGGTCATCCCGGGAACCACCGCGAGTATGGTGCTGGTGCCGGCGCTGGCTGGTTGGGAACCCTGGCGCCTGATCACTAGCGCATTTGCTCACTCAACTGGTTCCATTTTCCACCTAGCAATGAACATGTACGGAGTTTACCTCTGTGGTGTATTCCTAGAGCCTCGCTTGGGGCGGGCCCGCTTCGGCTGGTTGTATCTGCTCAGCGCTTTAGGCGGCTCACTGGGGATCTTGTTGCTTAGCCCCGCGCTGAGTGCCACCTTGGGTGCTTCGGGCGCATTGGCGGGACTTTTCCTTTCTCTCTTCGTCGTCTTCCGTACCAACAAGCAAGTCCTGCGGCAAATGGGTATCGTGCTGGCGCTAAATGTTGTGCTCGGCTTCGTCGTATCGGGGATCTCCTGGCAAGGACACTTAGGTGGCGCCGTGATTGGCGCGCTAGCTGCCGCCTGCATCGTTCTGGTGCCTCGTAATCCACAACGTTCGAAGATTCAGTTCACGTTGTTGGGGATTATGACGATACTTGTTGCCTTGGCGATATATCTTTCCGCGGCAGCGGTCAAATGGCCGATGGGCTAGTTCGAATTCTCTAGGCCCGAGTTATCCACACAATTTATCCACACTGTTAATAACTTACACCCGTGTAACTCACCCTTAGAGGTCAATCCCCCTCCCCCGAAACCACTGAACTTCCGCGGATATGCCATCCGAGGTATTGAATACGCACAGCTTTACCCACATTTGTGGATAACTTTTAAACAGGGCCTGTAGATAGCAATATTACGAAGGTGCATAGGGGGTGCGATCGCTTGTTCGAATCTTTAAGCGAATCGGCCAATTTTGGGGACATTGCCGATACGGGCAAGATGTCCACACGAGTAATCCACAGTGTTAATAACTTACAAGCATGTGATTCCACAGTCTTTATTCGGCCATGAGTAGGCCTTTTCCTTGATTTGTACATGTAGTCGCAGTGTTATCCACACCTGTGGATAAAGTTGTGAACAAGTAAGCGTGACTGTTCTCCACAGGGTGTGTGGATAAGCTGTTAATACTGTGGATATCTGACGTGCCTAGCCAAAAAGCGGTAGTACTAGCAAGACGGCAAAAATGGCCATGAAAACGCAGATGATCCCGTCAAGAACGCGCCAAGACTTGGCGCTGGAGAACACTCGCGCTAAGAACCTTGAGGCGTAGCCAAGCGCGACGAACCAGGTAATGCTGGCGGCTATCGCACCACCGGCGAAGTGCCATTTCCCTTCGGCCTGCGTTACCGCCACCGAGCCTAGCAGCAGCACGGTATCCACATAGACATGCGGATTAAGCCAAGTCAACGCCAACGTGGCTAGTGCGACGGAAATCCTGGCGGTCGGCTCCGATGAGTTCGATGTACTCAGAACACCCGGAGAAATTGCCCGACGCAACGCGAAAATTGCATAGCAAGCAAGGAAGATGAACCCTCCTACCCTCGCATAAGTGAGAATCCATGGTGCGCGCTCAATGATGGCCCCGATTCCGTACACGCCTGCAAGGATCAACAAAATGTCTGACAGAGCGAAGATGCATACCGTCAGTAGTACGTGTTCTCGTCTGATTCCTTGGCGAAGAAGAAAGGCGTTCTGCGCTCCGATGGCAATGATTAGCGAAAGCCCTGTGGAGAAGCCGAGGATTCCTGTGGAGAAGCCGAGGATTGCTGACGTGTGGATCATGGGGTAACCGTAAAAGAAACTCTTCTTCGCTGTCGAACTTAAAAAACTGATGCTGCATTAGTATTTCTAATGTGAATCTTGATCTCGAGCACCTAGATACTCTTCTTGCGGTGGTGGATTCAGGCAGCTTTGACGATGCTTCTATCGACCTTGGAGTGACGCCGTCCGCAATCAGCCAACGTATAAAAGCCTTGGAAAGTCGACTCGGTTCAATATTGCTGGTGCGCAGTCGGCCAGTTAAACCAACGGAGAAGGGCGCAAGAGTTCTGCGCTATGCTAGACAGATTTCCTTGTTGGGCACAGAGTTCAGCCACGAACTCATGCGAGACGAGGTGCTACAGGGCAAAATAACGCTCTCGATCGGCGTAAATTCCGATTCTCTTGCGACCTGGTTTGCTCCCGTATTCACCGAACTGACTCGGTGGCCGCAACTTAGCTGCGAGATTCTACGCACCGACGAAAATCTCACCATGGAACTTCTACGCACCGGACGGGTCAGTGGCGTGGTGACTAACAGCCCGGAAGTAGCGCAGGGATGTTCCGTCCAACGACTGGGGGCTATGCGATACCGTGCGGTCGCCGCGCCAAACTTACTGAGCACGTGGACTGCCCAGGATCTGTCGCAAATGCCGATAGTACTTTTTGATCGAGAAGACCCGCTCCAGCACCAAATGCTTGAGCGTATTGACAGCTCAAAGAAGCGACCTACTGGAACTATTTATTACGTCCCGGATTCTTCGCAGTTTGTCCATGCAATACGCGCCGGCATGGGTTGGGGAATGGTGCCTGAGCAACAATTGTGCTTAGCGTCGGAGCTGAAGGTGCTCGACGATAGTTGGTTCATCGACGTCCCCTTGTACTGGCAGCGCTGGTCGGTGGATTCACCTGCGCTTGACCGGCTCGGGTCCATATTGCTCAACGCCGCAGAGCAAAACGGGCTCGATTTGCTAATCTGAGGGGGAGTCGGCAGCAAGCCCACTCCCGGACGAGGGAGCCGTACCCGGAACGACAGCTAAGACGGCCAGTAAGGTAACTGGCATGTATTGGCTAATTCTCGTGATCTCGGGGCTTTTTGAAGCGGTTTGGGCTACAGCATTGGGGATGAGCTCCGGGCTCACAAAACTCGTCCCAACAATTATCTTTTTCACTGCGCTAGTGATTTCAATGGGCGGGCTAGCCTACTCAATGAAAGAAATCCCCACCGGAACCGCTTATGCGGTCTGGGTGGGGATTGGGGCTTCTCTGACTGTCATCTATTCAATAGCGACCGGTCAAGAAGCATTCTCAGCGCTGAAAGTGTTCTTTATTGTCGGGCTGATCGGCTGCGTAATCGGCCTAAAAACCGTCAGTCACTAAATGCTATTTCCAGCCAGTCGTCATGAAAAAGCCGACCATGGCAATGCCAAAGCCGATGACAATGTTCCAACCGCCAATGCTAGGGATTGGGAATAGTGTCTGCGAAATGTAATAAACAATAATCCAAACCAATCCCAGCAGCATCAAGCCGAACATCACTGGCTTGTACCAGCTAGGCATGGGCTTATCCACCGCATGGGCGCCTTGTGCTGTCTGCTGGGACTGTGTTTTGTTCTTGCGTCGTGGCTTAGACTCTGGCACTAGAACGCTCCCTCGGCTTCATCCGCATAGTGTAGTAAATGTGGGAGACTCTCAGGTCTTCCCGGTAGGCTTGGGGCAGGTAATGAACGAACGATCGCATCGATTTCCTGCGTAGATTCCATACTAGCCGTAATGTGCGTTGTCCATTGATTTACGGTTCACGGAAGTTCACCCGACTTTTAGTGCCCGATCGCCCAAAGGAGCATCACCGTAGTGAATCGTGTAGCGTCCGCGCCCGGGCGAAGAATGGCCCGTGAAAAGCAAACTGTCGGAGGCAGGGTCACTGGATTCCTCGGTGAACTGCTCATTACCTTGGGCATCGTCCTGATGCTTTATGTCGTCTGGGAACTCTGGTGGACGAATATCGATTCTGCAAATGCCCAGAAAGAAGTCACACAAAACCTAGTTCAAGACCTAGGCGATGTGGTGATTCCCGAAGAAGGCGTCGAAGAAGAAGAGGATATCGATTACGGTCCAGCTCCGACGGCCGAAGCTGCTCCGGGGGACACCTTCGGAATCATGTACTTCCCAACCTTCGGTAAAGACGGGACTCACCATCCGGTGAGCTACGGTGTGCAGAGCTCCGTGATCGATAATCTCGGAATCGGATACTATCCGAATACCCAGTTGCCGGGAGAAAAAGGAAATTTTGCGGTCGCCGCTCATCGCCAAACCCACGGGCAGGTCTTTTGGGATATCGATAAATTGGATAATGGGGACCATGTCTACTTGCAAACCAAGGAAGGCTATTACACCTACACCTGGTTTGACACTGAAATCGTTGCTCCGTCCAATGGCGACGTTCTGCTTCCAACGCCCCATCAGTGGGGCGTTGAGCCCACGGAATCAATTCTCACGATGACCAGCTGCCACCCACCATTTAGCACTCGTGAACGCATCATTGCCTATTCCGAGCTGACCGATTGGCGCCCACTAGATGCCGGCCCGCCCAAGGAAATTCGGGAACTCGTTGCAGACGCCACAAGCTAGGGAGAAATAATGTACGCATGGATTTTTCGAAATCTGCCAGGACCGGTCTGGTTACGCATTATTGAGGCATTGATCCTGATCGCCGCGGTCGTGTTGTTGCTGATGGTGTATGTTTTCCCATGGCTGTCGCAATACAGCCCGTTTACCGACTCTACGATTGGCCAGATAACCCTGTGAGTACCACCAAGATCCTCGTAATCGACAATTACGATAGCTTCGTCTACACCCTCGTCGGTTATCTTCAAGAGCTCGGCGCGGAAACCACCGTGTACCGCAATGACATGATCAGCCTCGAGCAGGCGACCGACCTTGCTTCCGAGTACGACGGTGTACTGATTTCTCCCGGACCAGGGGATCCTGCTGGAGCTGGAGTGAGCATCGACCTGATCAAATGGTGCGGTACGCACGCCAAGCCGATGCTCGGCGTCTGCCTGGGCCACCAGGCCCTAGCCGAAGCCTATGGAGGCACGGTTACGCATGCCGAAGAGCTGATGCATGGAAAGACCTCATTGGTCAGCCATGAAAACCATCCGGTTTTCAAGGACGTGGCTAATCCATTTACCGCCACGCGCTACCATTCGCTCGCTGCCATACGCGAGAGCATTCCGGAGTCTTTGGAAATTATCGCGCAGACCGCCGGGGGAGTCATCATGGGGTTGGCGCATCGCAGCGCGCCGCTGTGGGGGCTGCAGTACCATCCCGAATCCGTGCTCACCGAACAGGGCTACCAGATGCTCGGCAACTGGTTGGAGTTCGTAGGTCTGCAGGGCGCGGCCGGCAAAGCCGCAACCCTTAGTCCACTATTTAGCGGCGAGTAGTTACCCCTCTTGGTTTCCTCTGCCTCGGCCATTTCCATTCCCCGGTCCACGTGTGGACTGAGGAGGCTTTGAAGATTCCGGCGTCGGAGAAGTAGCTTCTTCTGGCTCGTCAGTTTCCTCGGATTCTTCCGAATCATCGGCAGGTTCCGAGGACGTAGGCGTTTCACTGGGAGTGGGCTCGGCTCGTTTAATCGCTTCTGATACCTTCACTAGCGATCCCTGGGGGGCGTCCGTTCCGGCGACAGGATCTTGCAAGAAGAGGGTGCCTGGCTCTTCATCGCTTTCGACCTCAACGAACTGGGCGCGCAGTCCGACGTCATCTGATGTCAGTGCCTTTTCCGCTTCATCGCGGCTCATCCCGGTGACGTCTGGAACCTTGACCATACCCGTTGAAAGAATCAGGTCAACGGTCGAGCCCGCTTTGACCTTCGAGCCGAGTTCAGGGCTGGTACCAATCGCCCAATCGGTAGGGATGCTCGGGTGGTTTTCACGGCTAACTTCGCCTACGACCAGCCCTGCTTCGCGGATTGCATCGCGGGCAGCTACCTCGGATTGGTTCTCCAAGGACTCAGGGATAACCCGATCCTCGGATCCATCGGAGATGAAAAGCTTCACGGTGGAGTCCTTGGGAAGATCCGTCCCGTCATTCGGGTCGGTGCGCGTGGCCTTATTCTCGTCAATGTCGTCGCTGAATTCATGTTCGACGTTCACCTTGAAGGTCGCATCATTCAGCAATCGCGTCGCATCCTCCTCGGAGAGGTTCTTAACCTCGGGAACTGCCACTGGCGCGCGCTGTTCTGCCTCCGCCTGCAGGGATCGAATGACCAGGAAACTGGCGATGCCCACGGCGATCAAGGCGATGATGGTCAACAACCAAATCAAGCCACGATTCGACCGATGCTCCCGGGGCTCGGTCTCCCTAGCATCTGAACGGGAGGAAAAGACCGGGTGCTCGCTGGTGACCGGGTGTCGAGGTGGGGAACTGTCTTCTGCACGCTCGTAGAAGGGCACGGTAGCGGCGAGAATCGTGGCCGACTCATCTCGGTATTCAATTCCGTTTTGCGCATCTTCCAGGGCCGCGGCAAAGGCTCCGGCGGACTGGAAGCGTTGATCCCGTTCCTTGGCCAGGGATTTGAGCACCACCGGGTCATAGATTTCCGGCAGGGAGCTGTTGACCTCACTCGGCGGAACGGGGCTCTCGCCGACATGTTGGTAGGCGACTGAAACTGGGGAGTCCCCGGTGAAAGGAGGCTGATGGGTGATCAACTCGTAGAAGAGGCAACCGGCGGAGTAAATATCCGAACGGTAGTCCACCAACTCACCACGCGCTTGTTCGGGAGAGAAGTACTGCGCGGTGCCAACCACCGCGGCGGTCTGCGTCATCGTCGCTGAGGTGTCCATGGCTCGGGCGATCCCGAAGTCCATGAGCTTCACGTGGCCCTCATCGGTCAACATGATGTTGGCCGGTTTGATATCGCGGTGCACCACATTTTTCATATGCGAATGATCTAGCGCATCGCATACGCCGCGAATTAGTTCGACCGCATACTGTTCGTCGACTTGCTCTTCGCTCAGTACCTGCTTCAAGGTTCGTCCGGAAACATATTCCATGACGATATACGGAGAGGTGGAATTGCTGCGTTCGGTAGCCGGCAGTTCACCGGTGTCATACACTGCGACGATATTTGGGTGGCTCAGCCCGGCTACCGATTTCGCCTCGCGACGGAATCTATTGACCACCATCGGATTATCCGCTGTGTCGTGCCGCAGGACCTTCACCGCGACCTTGCGCGCGAGCGTATGATCGGTGGCCAAATAAACGTCGGCCATGCCTCCACGGCCGATCAACGAGTGAATTTCGTAGCGGTCGGCGATCAGCCGGGGCAAGCCTGGCGGCAATGCATCAAATTCACTCATGGTGCTTCGCTTGTGCCTGTTTCTTCTGGTGCTGGTGATTCGGTAGGGCTTGACGTTGGTGTGGTGCTAGGCGTCGACGAGGGGGTTTCCTCAGGCTCTGGGCCCAAGGAAAGTACCAAGGAGACACGCGAACCTGGGGTGACCTGAGTGCCTTCGACAGGGGTCTGCTTCAGCACCGTGCCCGCTACGGAGGAGTCGTACTCTTCCCCACCCTTAGTCACGGCGAGTCCGGAGTCCTGCAACAGCTTCTGCGCTGCCTCATAGCTCATGCCGGTTACCGCGGGAACCTCGGTCATTTCGGGAGCCTTGGCATAGCTGACGTTGATGGTGGAACCTGGTTCAACGCTGCCGGTCGGGGAAACCGACAAGACTTCGCCCGGCTCGGCCTCGGAAGTTTCCGTGGCCGTGGCAGCTACTTCCAATCCGAGCGAATTCAACTCGCTGGTCACCGTGTCGATGTCCTGACCGACCAAGCCGGAGGGCACGGTGACGAACTGGGCTGTTTCGCTTGACTCGGTGGTCTGCTCGCTAGGTTCGCTGGTCTCGTCGCTTGGCTCGGTGGTTTCCTCGCTCGGCTCGGAGCTTTCCACAGAGGCCGTGGTACTAGCCGGCGGAACGGTCGGCTCCTCATTTGAAGAATTGATCTTGGGAATCAGCCAAGCGCCGAGGGCGATGAGCGCGGCCAGGACGATGACAACCACCAATGGAATGATCCACGGGTTGCGCTTCTCCTCGGCATAGTCGTCTTGACGGTCTATCTGATGCTCGTCGAAGCCTTCGTCATCATAGCCTGCGGCGGCTAGCCCGGCTTCGGCCGGTGCCACTACGGTCGGCATGGCGTCGGTCATTGGCGGAGCGGTTTCGACCGGGGTCACCGCGCGGGTGGCGTCATCATCGATGTTCAGCGCCTGGGTGGCATCATCTTGCACACCGGTAATCAGCATGCCGGGCACGGAGATGGTCGCGGTGTTGGTGTCCCCCTTGCGCAGCGCTTCGGCGGCGTCGGCCAACGCGTTGGCGTTCGCCGGACGGTCTGCCGGGTTCTTGGCGAGCATCGACATGATCAGCTGGCGCACTGGCGCCGGAAGCGAATCCGGCAAGGCCGGAGGCGCGTCGTTGACCTGGGCCAAGGCGATGGCGATCTGTGATTCACCGGTGAATGGGCGACGCCCTGCAAGGCATTCGTAACCGATGACGCCCAGCGCGTAGATATCCGAGCTGCCGGTGGCGATCTGCCCGGTAGCCTGCTCGGGGGCCAGATACTGGGCGGTGCCCATTACCTGTCCGGTGGCGGTCAGCGGGACCTGGTCGGCCAGACGTGCGATGCCGAAGTCGGTAATCTTCACCACGCCGGTAGGCATGACCAGGATATTTCCCGGCTTCACGTCGCGGTGAACCAAGCCGTGCTCGTGGGCTGCGGCCAAGGCACGCGCGGTTTGAGCGATCAGCGACAAGGTGCGGTCCACGTCGAGCTTGCGCTCGCGTTCGATGATCGTCGAAAGCGGCGGGCCCGGAACGAGTTCCATGACCAAGTAGGCGGAGCCTTGCTCCTCGCCGTAGTCGAAGACTCCGGCGATGCCCGAGTGGTTCAGCAGCGCCGTGTGGCGCGCTTCGACGCGGAAACGAGTCAAAAAACTCTCGTTGTCCGTGTACTCCTCTTTAAGGATCTTGATCGCTACTAGACGCCCGAGAACCTGGTCTCGTGCCTTCCAGACCTCGCCCATGCCACCGATCGCGATGCGGTCGGTCAGCTTGTATCGACCGCCCAAGGTGGTGCCCGTTACTGGCCTCACTTGTTGAACACCGCCTCTGTCATCTTCTTCATCAGTGACCCGGCCGTGTTGTGGCCGGTGTTGTAATCTACTTGTTCAATATTGACCGTGATAGCAACCTGCGGATCGTCTCCCGGCGCGAAACCGGTAATCCAGGAATTCACGATCGGGGTTCCGTCGTCTTCGGTTCGGACCTGTGCGGTACCGGTCTTGGCTCGCAGGTCTACACCCGGTACCGCAGCGTTCATCGCGGTTCCGGAGGTGACCGGTCCCTTCATCAAATCAGCTACCGTATTGGCAACTTCTTTGGTAGTAGCCGTTGAGAAAGCCTTCGGCTTCGGATCTTCGATAACACGCAAATCCGGGGCTATGACCTTATCGACCATATTTGGCTGCATGATTACCCCGTCATTGGCGATAGCCATGGCGACCATGTTCATCTCCAAAGGGGTGGCCTTGGTATCAAATTGCCCGATGGTGGACATGGCCAACTCCGAAGCGGTGATTCCGGTGGGGAATTCGCTGGCAGTGACGGACTGCGGAATGTTCAACTGCTGTCCAAAGCCGAAGCGTTCGGTGACGTCCTCGTAGGGTTCCGCTCCGAGCTTCTCGCTGATGCCAACAAAAGGCGTATTGCAGCTCTGGGTAAAGATGAACTCCAACTGCGCTTGCGGGCGGCGCGCACAGATGCCTTCTTCAAAGTTGCCAAGTTGGGTATTGGTCCCGGGCAGGGTGACCTTGGTTGGGTTGTCCAACATGGTATCCAGATCGTATTCCCCGGATTCGAGTGCGGCCACAGTACTCAAGATCTTGAAGGAGGAACCCGGTGCGACCAGATGGCCGATTGCCGGGTTGACGTAAGGGCTGAGGCCCGAAACGCCGGTCAGCTCCTTCATGTTCTCCGCCGCCGCAGAGGTCGAATGCACCGCCAGATCGTTTGGATCGTAGCTTGGCTTCGAAGCCATGGCCAGAATGTCACCGGTTTTCGGGTCCGTGACGACAATGGTGGCGCGTAACCCATCGGGAATCATCTCGTAGGCCTGCTTTTGCAGTTCCCCGTCGATGGTCAACTCGACCGATGCGCCTTCCGCGGTCTGTCCGGTGAACATCGCGGTGAGCCGGTCAAAGACGAGGTCGGAACTGCTGCCGGTCAACCAGTCATTGAGCTCTGACTCCAGGTGTGTGCTGCCATTGGCCAAGGAGTAGTAACCGGTTAGGTGAGCGTACTGCTGGGGGTCGTTGTACCGACGCTGATAGGTGAATTGACCGTCGTCGGTGGGTACCGATTCGGCAATGGGCTTGCCATCGACCAAAATGGCACCACGCGGCAGGTCGAACTCGCGGAAGAGCTGACGCTTATTCAACGAGTTCTCGGCAAGTTTCTCGGAGCTGAAGAACTGGATGTAGCTCAATCCCGCCAGGCAAATTACAAACATCATGGTCAGCGCGATCCAGACGCGCTTAATGGCTTGATTCATACGTTCTTCACCGCCTTAGGGGTCGTGGCTCCCGGGGTCGCAATCTCGTCGGTTGGTCCCACGCCGCCGGTCATCGGTCGGCGCGAGTTATGCGAAATCATCAGCAGCAAGGAGATGATGATCCAGTTGGCGAGCAAGGAGGAGCCGCCGGCAGCCATAAATGGAGTGGCCAGACCGGTCAGTGGAATCAAACGTGTTACGCCGCCGATGATGACGATGCACTGCAGCCCCAGGGTGAAGGACAGCCCCGCCGCAAGCAGCTTGCCGAAGGTATCACGCGAACCCAACGCGGCACGTAAACCGCGGCTGATCAGCAGCATGTACAGCAGGATAATTGCCGTCAGGCCGATCAGGCCGAGCTCTTCACCGAAGGAAGCGATGATCATATCCGAGTTCGCTAGCGGCACCCGGTATGGGGATCCCTCGCCTAAGCCGGTGCCGAAGAGGCCACCATCGGCCATGCCGAATAGCCCTTCGACAATCTGCATGCTGCCGCCCCTGGCCTGGTAGATCTCCGGGTCGAAGGCATTTAGCCAAACATCGACGCGCCGGGTCACGTGGCTCATCGTGGTGGCTGCGAAGACACCGCCGGCCGCGACCATGAGCAAGCCGATCAGCACCCAGGAGATGCGCGCGGTAGCCACATAGATCATCACGATGAACAGGCCGAAGAAGAGAATCGAGGAACCTAGGTCGCGCTGGACCACCAGCACTCCGATGGACAAGATCCAGGCCACCACCATCGGGGCCATATCGCGACGGCGCGGCAATTGCAACGGGCCGATTTTACGCCCGGCCATCAAGATCAGATCTCGGTTGGAGGAAAGATATCCGGCAAAGAAGATCGACAAGGTGATCTTTGCCAGCTCACCGGGCTGCATCGAGAATGCGCCGAGCCGAACCCAAATGCGGGCACCGTTAATGGTCACGCCGAACCCGGGAATCATCGGCAGCAGCAGCAAGATAATGGATGCCAACAAGGCGATATAGGTGAATCGGCGAAGCACTCGATGATCGCGAATCGCCCACAGAACGATGGCGGCGATGATGACCGCGATGGCGGTCCAAAGCAGCTGCCGCATCGACTGACTTGTGGTTTTGGCCAAGTCAATACGGTGGATCATGGCTAGGCCAAGAGCATTCAAGGCCACCGTAATGGGAAGTATTACCGGATCGGCATATTTAGCGAAGATGCGCAGCATGATGTGCAGCAACAGCGCGAGTCCAGCCAAAACCCCGGTCTGCACAAAGAAGTCTTTAGTGTCGTCGCTGTCCGAGGAACTTCCGACGAGGAAGAAGGCAGCGGCGCCGACGCTCAAGGCCAGCAGCAACAGGACCAGCTCAAGGTTGCGCCGTGGAACCGGTGCGGTGTGCAGTTCGCTCATCGCATGATCTCCTGACAGTAGGCTGGCGGAAGTGGAAGGTCGTCGCTGGCACCGTCTGTACCTGGCGCCAAGACCGGACAATTCTGTTTCGCTGTCACCAGCAACTCTTGAATCATCATGCTTGCGTGTTCAAGGCTGTCTGCCGGAATGGAAGATTCCACTCGTTGACGCGAATACTCTGGCAAGGCTTCGAGCGGGATATTGCTGACCGTATCAACCTCGGATAGTGAGATGGGGCCAAGCTCCTGCGGTACGCCCTTGTAGATGGCGACCTTATCTCCGACAGCGCCAACGTAGAACTGGGTTTGTGTCCACAGATAACCCCAGACCCCGAGCCCGATCACCAAAAGGGTGATCATGGTCAGCAGCAATGGCATGATCCAACGGCGGTGCGGAACCCGCGACTCGAGCGGATCGAGGATTTCGCCGGCAGCAGGGGAGCGGTGCGTCAGCAACGCGGCGGCGCGACGCTCACCGGTGTGCTGGGTGACCACCGGTATCTGCCCGGTCTGTGTGGCAAGCTGCGCGGCTCCGACCAGGAGGTGGGGGCGCTGGGAAATTTCATGGCGCAGGACCGACGCGCTCGCCTCAACATCGCCTTCGGCGGCGATGGTCAGCTGTCCGGTATCCGGGGCCGGCTCGAGAACCGAGGGTTCGGCATCTTCGGATTCATCGACCTCGACCAGCTCAAAGAGCACCACCGTGACGTTATCCGGGGCGCCATTGCGCAAGGTCGTGGCCACGAGTTCATTGACGGCCGCATCCATATCTGCGGTGCCACGCACGATTTGTTCGATAATGGGCACGGCTACCGCATCGGTTAGCCCATCGGAGCACAGCAGCCAGCGTTCGCCGGCGGTTGCCTCGAGCTGTTGCACATCCAGTTCGGGGGAGGCATCCGAATCGCCGAGCACGCGCAACAGCACGTTCTTATGCGGGTGGGTCTCCGCCTCGTGGGGTTGAATGCGCCCCTCTTCGACAAGCCGCTGCACGAACGTGTGGTCACGGCTGATCTGTTCAAACTCGTTGTTTTTCAGCCGGTATGCGCGGGAGTCGCCAATGTGCGCCATGTGCAGGGTCTGGCCAGAGAGCAACAGCGAGGTGACGGTGGTGCCCATTCCCGAAAGCTTCGGGTTCGCGCCCACTAGTTCGTTGAGAACCAGATTAGCCGCCTGAATTTCATCGGGAAGCGCATTTTGCGGGTCTGCCGTGTATCGATGGTCAAGATGCACCAGATCTAGCACGGTGGATGCCGAGGCCACATCGCCACCGACGTGTCCGCCCATGCCGTCGGCGAGTACCGCAAGATATTCTCCCGCGTAAGCGGAGTCATCGTTCTTTTTGCGCACGCGTCCGACATCGGACATCGCCGCGAACTTAAACTTTAAAGCCATTGGCTAGGCCTTCAATTCCAGGACAGTCTTCCCGATGCGGATGCGCTGTCCCGGTTCGACCGGCTGCGCGCGGGTGAGCTGGCTGTCGCCTACGAAGGTGCCGTTGGTGGAGCCAAGGTCTTCGATGAACCAACGCGAACCCTGTGGGAAAAGTCGGGCATGGCGGCCCGAGGCATAGTCGTCTTCAAGTACCACGGTGGCATCCTGGGCGCGACCGAACAGGATCGGCTGGCCCTGCAACGGGATACTGCGCCCGGCCAGGGGGCCTTCAACGATCTGTAGGGTATGTACTGCCTTGCGCGTGCTGATCTCTGGTTCGGCAAGTTCTGGATTCTTTTTCAGTGCCCGGGCGCTAGGTGCTCCGGTTCGAGCTCGCGTGCCGATCACCAAGTCACGGCGCATCGCACCGACGATGCTCAGCACGAGCAGCCAAATCAAGACAAGAAAGCCAAGTCGGAACAGGTTGAGAACCAGATCATTCATGCACGGCCTCCGTTGCTAGGCGTAATTAGGCGAAAGACTATCTTGGTCTGTCCGATAGTGATGATCGAACCGTCCAATATACGCGTCTCGCCCGAAATCTTTTTACCGTCCACATAGGTGCCGTTGGTTGAACCTAGATCGGTGACGGCATAAGCGCCTTTGCCCTTCGTTTCGAAACGGACGTGCTGCCGCGAAACGCCGGTGTCATCCACGGGGATGTCGGTGCTCGCCGAGCGCCCAAGCACGATCGAATGGTGATGAAGCGCGAAGCGTTGCCCATTTACCTCGACAACCGCCTGCTTGGGAAGCGGAGCGGCTGCTGGCGCCGCCGGTGGGGGAGTAGGGCGTGGTTGTGCGGTGGTTTTGGGATCCGCAGCTGCGGCGCCCTGGTCCTGCTGCGGTTTGGGGGCCTTTGCCTTGACCGGAGCCGAAGCTACCGAGTTAGCGCTGGAGTCCTTGATGGAACCGGAAACTTCCATTTCGCCGGGCTTGAGCTCCTGGGAATTCACGAAATGAATCATGATGTTTCCTTGGACCGAATAGCCTTGGCTTACGGCATGTTCCGCGGTCACCTTAGCCATCTCGTTGACTACGGGTGAGCCCCACGACTTGGCCGTTGCAAAATCCTTGTCGCTCAACGAGACGATGAAATCGTTCGGAGCAAGACTGCGGCCCTCGCTGATCGCAAGAATTCCACGATCCATTTCGTTGCGCAGGGCGCTGGTGAGTTCAACCGGCTTGATGTCTGCGGTGCTGGTGCCACGAAAGAAGCTGGTGACGACCTTCTCTAAGCCTCGTTCGACGTTGTCGAGAAAGCTCATTGCGTGTGCTCCTTTCCTGTAGTCCACGGCGTTTCAAGGCCTTGCGGTCTTAGTCTGATGCCTTCGAGACACAGAACTTCATTATCGATCTTACTGTTTACAGCTGTGCAATTCCCGGAAATATCCTTGAAGGAACGACGGGCATCATATTCAACGCCCCAACGGCCCAAAAGGTTTCATGTGGCGCTAAGCACATGTGGGCCCTCTGATTAGGCGAACGGCGAAAAGTGCGTGTAAGCTATTTCTTGTTGCCGCGAGAGCGGGAATCATGCGCGAGTGGCGGAATTGGTAGACGCGCTGGCTTCAGGTGCCAGTGCCCTTCGGGGCGTGGGGGTTCAAGTCCCCCCTCGCGCACATGAGAAAAAGAGCCTCTCACTAGTCTGAAAAGACGAAGTGAGGGGTTCTTTTCGTTAACTCGCAGGGCGATCTTGGATTCGGTTCAAGACGCAAAATAGCAGCTGGAGGCTCCTTGGGGGTGCGAATGCCCAACTCCCAGCGAGCCGAGCAAAACGTCGCACGGATTTGCTCCACGTTATCTGCGCCATTCTCCCGAACCGAGAAAAATTATTCGCCGGGCGTGGGAAGAACCACTTTTCCCGACCTTCTGCCCGGACAGATTTCCTTCACCGCCCATCGCATAGAATCGGATTCATTGGATTACCGAAACGGTGGGGGCATCATGGCAGGCACTAACCAAAGCATCGAACTAGCCGGAACTGTGCACCAAGTCGAGGATCGACTGGTATTGCGCTTCGATCAAGAATCCAGTCAAAAACTTCCCAGTCGCGGCCAGGTGGCTGTGCGGCTGGTGGATTCAAACCAAAGTGTCGTCGTGGAGCCAGATGGGCGGCGTGGACATTGGCTGCCTGCCGAACAGCTTGGTCTTGAACTCGGGCAGAGACCCATATTGCAGGTGACGATCGCCGAGCAGTGGCCCGAGGTAACCCTCCCGGAAGATCTAGCCGGCGCCCTTGAGGACGCGAGCGATCTGCAGGACACCTGGGAAGGGCTGACCCCCATGGCCAGATGGGAATGGGCGCGGTGGGTCAAATCGACGAAGAACGCCGCGACGCGTCAGCGGCGGGTGGAGGTCAGCATTTCCAAGCTGCGCGACGGCAAACGGCGCCCCTGCTGCTTTGACCTGTCTTCCTGCACCGATCCGGAAGTTGCCAAGAGCGGAAAGCTCATCGAGTAGTTATTGGGCCCCACCGCTCGAGGCGCGAACCATCAGTTCGCTGGAAAGCAGCAATTGGAATCGCTCGAGGTCCTTGCCCTCGATCAGGGTGCGCAATGCCTGGGCAGCCTCAATGCCTACGGCTTGGGCGTCGAGGCGAACGCTGGTCAGCGAAGGGTTTGAGGTGGCGGAAAAAGGCAGGTCATCGAAGCCGGTGACCGCCAACTCTTGGGGGATCCGCACTCCCACGACGCTTGCTCCATGCAATACGCCGTAGGCGTGCGTATCTGTGGCGCAGGCCAACGCCGTGATGCCCGCGTGTTTCCACTGCTTCCAGTTCGCGGAGAAGGTCGCTGCCGCGTCTCCCATTTCAATGGTTGAGGACCTGATTGCGTCCGCCGGAACTTCCATGCCGTGTTCGGCCGCCGCGCTCAGAAAGGCTTCGCGCCGCATGCGCAGGGTGGCGGTTCCGGTGTTTGCGTCCAGATAGCCAACCTTGCGGTGACCCTGTGCGGCGAGGTGCGCCGCCACGTCCCGTGCGCCTTGGAGCACGTCAAAATTTACCGATGGAACATTTTCTGGCGCATCCGGTGCATCGAGGGCGATCATTGGCAGGGGGCTGGATAGCTCGGCAAGGAATTCAGGTGTAGGTGCATGGACGAGCAATCCGGCCGGGCGCAAGCCCAGCAGGCGCCGGGTTTCGGCGGCGCTCGGTGATAGGCCGGCGTCGGTGACCGAAAGCAGCAGCTGGTAGTCCTCCCCGAGGACCCCGCGAACTCCGGCGATGAGCTTGGCGAAGAAGGGGTTTGAAATATCCGGGGCCACCAGAATGACCAGCGAGCTGACCCCGCGTGCCAGCGAGCTGCCGATGCTGTCTACGTAGTATCCGAGTTCGCGAATCGACTCGCGAACTCGGGCTTCATTTCTTTTGGAGACTCGGCCGCTGGACTTGCCGTTCGCCACCAGCGAGACAGTTGCCGTGGAAACTCCAGCATGGGCCGCGACCATGGCAGCGGTGACCTTGCGCGCTGGCTGGGTTTGCTTCGGCGAATCACCATTGTTCATGGCTCCATCCTAGTGCGCCGTCGAGCGTGCGCAACGTCGGGAGTTAAGCGCTTGACGCTTTGCGTTATCCGAGGAAGAATCAAGGGTAACCACACATCGAACTCCCGATAGCCGGCTATCGGGCGGATCAAGGGCGCAAATGAGCACACCACGTAAGATCATCCTTGACTGCGACCCAGGGCACGACGACGCGGTCGCCATCCTGTTGGCTCACGGAAATCCGCAGATCGAGCTGCTTGCGGTAACTACCGTCGTCGGCAATCAGACGCTGGATAAAGTCACCGACAACGCACTGGCGGTGGGCACCATCGCCGGGATCACCGGGGTGCCATTCGCTGCCGGGTGCGCGCGCCCGCTGGTGCGCAATATCGAAACCGCTCCCCAGGTGCATGGTGACTCCGGGATGGACGGCCCGGCCCAGCCTAAGCCGCGCATCGAATTGGACGAGCGCCATGCGGTGGACCTGATCATCGAGACGATCATGTCGCACGAACCGGGCGAGATCACGCTGGTACCTACCGGAGCGTTGACGAATATCGCGTTGGCGGTGCGCCGCGAGCCACGCATCGTCGAGCGCGTGCGCGAGGTCGTGCTGATGGGCGGCGGCTACCACACCGGAAACTGGAGCGCCGTGGCCGAATTCAACATCAAGATCGACCCCGAAGCGGCGCATATCGTCTTCAATGAGAACTGGCCGGTGGTCATGGTGGGCTTGGATCTCACGCACCAGGCGCTGGCCACCAAGGACGTCGTGCGGCGCATCGAGCAAATCGGCACCGGCCCGGCGAAGTTCGTGCGCGAGCTCATGGACTTCTTCGCTCAGGCCTATCATGACCACCAGGGTTTCGACGCCCCGCCGGTGCATGATCCCTGCGCCGTGGCATATGTGATCGATCCAACCGTGGTGCGTACCCTGCGCGCGCCGGTCAGCGTTGAACTGCGCGGCGAACTGACCCTGGGGATGACGGTAGCTGACTTCCGTGCCCCGGCCTCGGCCGACTGCCATACCTCGGTGGCCGTGGATCTGGATCACGAACGCTTCTGGGATCTAGTTGTCGACGCCCTGGAGCGAATCGGTGAGGTCGAGCTAACAGCGTAGTTTCGGCAAAATCCAGCTAATTGTGATGACAGTCAATGCCAAAGCGCACCGCCATGCATAGACTGGAGATAAATACAGCTCAGGAGGCGAAGTGGCAGTCAAAACCCCGCACCAGAACGTAACCTTCGAATCGTCCGGAACGCAGGCGCACGGCTATCTTGCGCTTCCCGAGTCCGGTAAAGGCCCCGGCGTCATCGTGATCCATGAATGGTGGGGGCTCACCGACCATATTCGCGATATCGCAGACCGGCTCGCCGACCAGGGCTTTGTCGCCTTGGCTCCGGATCTCTACGGCGGCTCGATCACCCATGATGGCGACGAGGCCGGCAGGATGATGTCCGAACTGCCCGAGGAAAAGGGCGCAGAGCTCCTCTCTGGTGCGGTGGACTACCTGCTCGCCAGCGACCATGTCACCAGCGGCAAGCTGGGAGCCATTGGATTCTGCATGGGTGGCGGTTTCGTCTTGCAGCTGGCCGCTCAGCAGGGCGAAAAGATCGGCGCTGCGGTTCCGTTCTACGGTGTCGGCCAGGGTGTGCCCAATGAATTCAGCGGCGTGCGCGCGGCAATCCAGGGTCACTACGCGAACTTCGACGACTCCTATCCGGCCGCCGAGGCCAAGGCCCAGGAGGAACGGATCCGCCGTGAATCCGGTGCCGAGGTGCAGTACTTCTACTACGACGCCAAGCACGCATTCCACAACGACGAGAACCCGGCGGGCAATTACGACGCCCAGCTCGCGGACCTCGCCTGGCAGCGCGCCGTGGACTTTTTGCGACAAAAAGCCAACTAAGCACATAAAGTGGTAGGCATCACAGTTGGTGTATGCCTCGAATACTTCCGAAGCAATCCAAAACTCAAGGAGAAATAATGTCTGAAACCATCCTCGTAGGTGTTGACGGTTCCGAAACCGCTCAGCGTGCAGCTCGCCGGGCCGCCGAACTTGCCGTGAAGCTCGACGCCGATCTGGTGGTGCTCACCGCTCACGCCTCGGACAACACCGAGGTCGTCTCCATCGGCAGCGACACCTGGATCCTCGACGACGCCGAGCAGGCTCGCAAGCTGGCCCAGCGTGTGGCAAATGACGTGCGCAACGCGGTGCCAGGCGTGAAGATCAGCGCCGCTGCCGGCCACGGCAAGCCAGGCGACGTCCTGATCGCCGATGCAACCGACCGCGGCGCATCGATGATCGTCGTCGGCAACGTGGGCATGAAGGGTCTGGGCCGCGTGCTCGGCTCGGTCGCCTCCTCGGTAGCCCACTCGGCACCATGCGACGTGCTTGTGGTCAAGACCGACAAGTAAGCGAAGCTTGAACTGCGGCGGGCACGGATCTTTCCCGGCCCGCCGCAGTGCTTTAACCGCACCGCACCCCAGCAAAAGACCAGTAGGCTTTAACCGTGCAAAAACTTCGAGTTTCCTACGTAGCAGGCGTCACCCCGGGCAAGTGGATGGATCGCTTCACCGAACGCTACCCGCAGGTCGAATTCCAGGCTTCGCGTTATGACGGCGAGGACATCCTCGGCCTGCTGGCAACCGATCAGGCCGATGCCGTCTTCGTGCGCTACGTCGGGGATTCGCCGAAGGACGCCACGCGGCATCTCATTCCGCTCTACGAAGAGCTCGAGGTCGTCTGCGCGGCCAAAGACCACGACGTCGAGTACCACGAGGAAACCATCGACGAGCAGGAAGTGTCGAAATTCCCGCAGCTTGACCTGTCCGAGTACCCGGAAGAAGCCGGCGGGATCCCGATCGCGATGGAAGTTGTCGCCTCCGGCGCGCAGGTGCTGCGCGTTCCGCAGAGCATCGCCCGGCTGTACCAGCGCAAAGACGTGGTCTATCGCCTCATCGAGGGCGGAGCGAGAACGCAAATCGGGATCGCCTGGCCCACCGGACTGGCCGACACCGAACTGGTCGACGAATTCATCGGCATCGTCCGCGGACGCAGCGCAAACTCCTCCCGCCAGGCCTCGGTGCGCAGCACCCAGCAAGAAGCCAAAGCGGTTAATGACAAGCTGCGTGCGGTGGCCAAGGAAAAGGCGAAGCTGCGCGCAAAGCAGGAAAAACAAACTAAGGCCAAAGCGCGCTCGGGCGGTGCTAAGTCCCGCAAGCGCCGATAATAACCTAGTCAGCCACGCTAGAGACATGAGAGAGTAGGCCATATGGAGCAACTCGATACCCTCAGTCTGAGCACCCAGGGCAGCGCCCTGATTATCACCATCAACCGGCCTGCCTCGATGAACGCACTGGCCCTGGAGGTCGTTGCAGACCTCGAGCGGGCCGTCGACTACCTTGAAGCCAGCGGGTTCAAGCACCGCGGAGTGGTCATCACCGGCGCGGGAGAGAAAGCCTTTGTGGCCGGGGCAAATATCGTGCAGATGAATACGATGGACGCGACTGCGGCCGAGGCCTATGGCCGACGCATGCACCAGGTCACCGAGCGGCTCGAGTCGCTGCAGTTGCCGGTGATCGCCGCGGTCAACGGATTCGCCCTGGGTGGCGGGTGCGAACTGGCCTTGGCCTGCGACTTCATCTACGCCTCGCAGAAGGCAAGTTTCGGACAGCCGGAGGTCACCCTCGGCCTGGTGCCCGGCTTCGGTGGATCGGTACGCCTGCCACGCCGCGTGGGCAATGCGATGGCCCGCGAATTGATCTTCACCGGCCGCCGGATCAAGGCCGATGAGGCACTGCGCATCGGCCTGGCTAACCGCCTGGTAGCCCCGGAAGAACTGCTGACCGAAGCCGTCGCGACCATCGAAGAGATGGCCAAGGTTTCCCCGACCGCCGTGGCGAACGCCAAGCGCGCCATGGTCAAAATGGACTCGGTCAACGTCCATGACGCTCTCGAGCTGGAGGCACAGAGCTTCCACGAGGCCTTTAACACCGCCGATTCCGTAGAGGGCCGGGCGGCCTTCGTTGAGAAACGCGCCGCGAACTTCCCCGGAAACTAGCCATGCACTACGGGGCGCATCAGGACCAATGGCTGCGCTTCTACGCGCCGCAGGAGGCCACCGCGCTCGGTGCGGTGATGATCATCCACGGCGGATATTGGCGCGAAAAGTACACCGCGCAGCTCGGTGAACCGCTGGCCTTGGATCTGGCAGCACGCGGTTTCCCCACCTACAACCTCGAATACCGGCGCGGGCCGGGCAGCGCGGCAAAAATGCTGGCCGATGCCCGGCTTGCGCTGGCATTGATCAAGGAGGAAGGCCCGATCACCCTGATCGGGCATTCCGCCGGCGGGCACCTCGCCTGCCTGCTCGCCGCCCATGAGGAGCGGGTCAGCCAGGTGATTTCGCAGGCCGGCCTGCTCGATCTGCAGCTTGCCCGGACGCTGCGGCTGAGCAACGACGCGGTCAACGAAATGCTCGGCGACTGTGATCTGTCCACGCTGAACCCCGTGGAATTATGGCCGACGGGGGCGCGTGTCGTAATCTTTCATGGACGGGCCGATGCGGATGTCCCGGTGAAAATTGCCCGGCGCGCGGCCGATCATGCGGCGGCACTCGGCCAACAACACTCCTTGCGGATTTTCGACGGCGACCATTTCACTTGGATCGATCCGTCCAGCCATCAGTGGGAGGCGTGCGTCAAGGCGCTGTACCCGCTGCACTACAAAGGAGCATGATGAACCCGACGGTCATAGGCGAGGCGCTGGTCGACGTATTGGCCTCCGGAATTGCCCCGGCGCAAGAATTTGTGGGCGGAAGCCCGCTGAACGTTGCCGTCTCACTGGCCCGCCTAGGCTACCCGGGCACCCTGATCACCCGCTGGGGGCAGGACGAAAAGGGTGCAAAAATCGAACGCTTCCTGGCGGAGAACGAGGTCAAGTACCTCGGTGGCGCGGACGACGAGCCGACGGTGATCGCCCACGGAATCCTGGACCCCGCCGGCGGCGCGACCTTCGCATTTAACGCCTTCTGGCAGATGCCCACCATCGGCCCCGAACTGGCCCAGGACTCCGAGCTGGTGCACACCGGATCCATTGCCACGCTCTTCAGCCCCGACGAGCTGCTCCCCTTGCTGGCAGCCGCCCGGAGCCACGCCACCATCAGCTACGACCCGAACCTGCGCCCCTCGCTGGTGACCAACCACGCCCAAACTGTTGCCGAGGTGGAGCAATTCGTGGGCCAGGCGGATGTCGTTCGGGTTTCGGGGATCGACCTGAAATGGCTCTACCCGATGCGTACGGTGCACGAGTCGGCCCGCGCCTGGTTGGCTATGGGTCCGGCGATCGTCGTGGCAACCGCCGGGTCGGGCGGCTCCTGGGGAGTGGTGCGCGCGGGCGAATCGGAACACACCGCACAGGCCGTCGAGGTCACGGACACCGTGGGCGCCGGGGACACCTTCACCGCCGCCCTGCTGTGCTGGCTGGCCGAACATGGGCTGATCGGCGCGTCGAACCGTGAAAGGCTGGCCCGGCTTGCGGTGGATCAGCTCGACCAGGCCCTGGATTTTGCCGCCCGCGCGGCGTCGGTCACCGTGGGACGCGCCGGCGCGAACCCGCCGAGCCGCGAGGAGCTTTCATGATCAAGCTGATCGCCTCGGATCTCGACGGGACCATCGTGGCGCGCGATGGCAGCATCAGCGACCGCACCCGTCGCGCCTTCTTGGACGCCCGCGAGGCCGGAATTCATATCGTCTTCGTCACCGGCCGGCCGTTCCGCTGGCTCACCCCCATCATCGAGGCCTTCGGCGGGATGGGGACGGTGATCTGTTCCAATGGGGCCGTGCTCTATGACCTAGAGCAAGACCGCGTGATCTGGTCCCGCACGCTCAGCTCGGCCACCGCCAGAATGGCGGCCGAAATTATTCTGAAGCATGAACCGGACGCCGCCTTTGCGGCCGAGACCACTCGCGGATTGCACCTGGGCGAAAATTTTGCCGAACGCCACCGGACCCTTGGCAGCCAGTCGGTATTGGATCTAGACTCGGAAGCCATCGACCAGGAAGGCATCGTGAAGTTTTTGGCCCGCTCCAAAACGTTGCCCATCGATGAGTTCTACGCTGCCGTCGCCCCGGAACTGGAAAAGCTTCTTTCGGTCACTCACTCGGCATTCGATGTTTCGCTGCTGGAAATGGCCCACGTCGACATCCACAAGGCCACCACTCTCGATGTGTACTGCCGCGAGCTGGGCATTACCGCCGATGAAGTCATGGCCTTTGGGGATATGCCCAACGACCTCGAGATGCTCGAATACGCAGGCCACGGTTATGCGATGGCCTCGGGCCACCCGCTGGCCTTGGCCACCGCGCAGCACACCGCGGACACCCTCGAGGCAGACGGAGTCGCGCAGGTCATCGAGGATCTGCTGAAATGACCTACGCTTTCACGCACCGCGGCGTCCGGCGAGACGGCGAAGAGAATACGCTGATCGCCTTCCAGCGCGCGTGGGACCTGGGCATTACGCACTTGGAAACGGATGTGCGAGCCTCCAAGGACGGCACCGTTTACGCCTTCCACGACCAGAACCTGGACCGGGTGACGGATGCGACCGGGCCGCTGGGCGAGCGCACCGACGAAGAACTTGCTTCGGTGCGTGCAGGCGGGCAGCCGTTGTGCACGCTCGCCGAATTATTGCGCAATTTTCCCGATGCGTTGGTGAATATCGACGTCAAGGACGAGGCGGTGATCGCGCCGCTTGCCCTTTTGATCGAAGAGCTGGGCTGCCACCGGCAGATCGCCTTGGCCTCATTTGATAGCTCGCGCAGTGCCGCGGTGCAGCATCTCATTGCTACGGAAATGAAACGTTCCCCCGGTATTCGTGAGACGGCGTTGATCTGGTTGTGCGCCATGGTTCTGGGCCGCGTGCCTAAACGGCTGATTAAGGACTTCTGGGCCGTGCAGGTGCCCCTCAAACAAGGATTTCTGCCGGTGGTTACCTCGCGTTTTATCCGTGCGGTCCACGGCGCGCGGGTGCAGGTTCATGTGTGGGTCATCAATGATGAGCCGAGCATGCGAATGCTGATCGAGAAGAACGTGGATGCAATTATTAGCGACGAGGCCGAACTGCTGGTCAAAGTGCTCGGTTAGTTCAGCAACACGCGTTTGACCAGATACTTCTCCAGAACCTGCGCATCTGGTTCGAAGCCCAGGCCGGGGGCGTGCGGCAGCTGGATCGCTCCGTCCCCATTCATGGCTGATTGATGCGGAGCGTGCAGCGGGTGCAAGGTATGCGCCCATCTCACAAACGGAATCTCCAACTCTGGAAGCGGGGTCCCGTTGGTGAGAACCTGGGGTGGATCGAGCGCCAGAATTTGAGCGCTCGCAAGTAGCGCAGGCCCGTAATAGAAGTTGTGCGGCACCACCGGAACGCCGAGCCGCTTGCCCGCCTGGCGGATCTCAAGCATTCCCGAGATGCCACCGATTTTGCCGACGCTCGGTTGCGCAAAGCTGAGCGCACTGGACTCCATGGCTGAGATGAGCCCGGCAACTCCCGAGTGGTTCTCCCCGGCGGAAATGTTCGCGAAACGGGCGTTGAGCTCACGAAGCGCCGTCGTGGAATCGGGAGGAAAGACGGGTTCCTCAACCCAGAGCAGATCGAGTGCTTCAAACTGTGCGATGGCCTGCGCGGCACCGTCCTGATCCCAAGCGCAGTTGACGTCGACCATGAGCGCCGAGCTGCCAATGCTCTGGCGGGCTGCTGCGATGGCCTCGCGGCTGGATTCATGCAGTTTGAAGGCCGTAAATCCCAGGCTTTGCGCCTGCTTTACGTGGGATGAAACTTCATCCGGATCTTCGGCGTAATGCACCAGGGAGGCGTAGGCGCGGATCTGGTCTCGCGAGCCGGGCTCAATGTACTCACGCAAGGTCGCTCCGGCTTGTTGTGCCTCGAGGTCCCACAACGCGATGTCCATAGCCGAGAGCGCGTAATGCACCGGTCCGGTCCGCCCAAAGGCATGAAATGCATACTCGGCCGCGGGTATGGAATTGGCGATCCCGGTTTCTCTGCCGATAAAAAATGGGCCGACGATCTCTTGCAGCGCCGCCCATGTGGCGGGGTTCGATTTGTGGCCAAAGGCTTCACCCCATCCGGTAAGCCCGTTTTTGGTACTGACCTTGACCATCAGGGATTCCATGTGTGTGAAATTTCGCGACGATGCATTGAACGTATCGATTGATTCCACATCGGAATCTTCGAGTTCTTGGCGCCCGGCCTCGAAAGGCATGGAAATCAGAAGCAGTTCAATAGACTGAATGTAATCCATTAAGTTCTCGTTGACTTGAGTCAATGCATCAATCTTTCATTTTCTCTGGGGGATTTTCCGGCTTGGCAAGGTGCGGGGCATGAGCCTTTGGTGAATTGTGGAACCGTTCACTGAATTGCTGCGCTCAATGTGGTTGACCTCACGTTGGTTTTTAGTTTAGCGTGGGGGAATACGCTTTGGAAAGCGCATTCCTAACTATTAGTTATTCAGCTTCTCTAGGAAGCATCAAACCGAGGAGTCAGCCATGTTGGTCCACACTCGCCAGGGGTCCCAACGCACCCCTTCGAACGAGGGCGTTGGTCAATGAGTGCCATTGCTGAATTATCAAGACTTAGCAAGACCAAAGGCCGCAAGGCTCCCGCCAAAGACAACAAGGCCGGCCACCTCTTCTTGCTGCCGTGGACTATCGGGCTGTTCCTGATCACGCTGGGCCCGATGGCAATGTCCCTGTACTTGTCATTTACGGACTACAACCTCTTGCAGGCCCCGGAATTCGTCGGCATGGACAACATCGAACGGATGTTCAGCGACGAGCGGCTGCACAATTCGCTGCGCGTGACGTTTACCTATGTACTGGTCGGCGTTCCGCTCCAGCTCGGCGTCGCGCTCGGCGTCGCCATGCTGTTGGATCGCGGAATGCGCGGGTTGTCCTTCTACCGCTCGATCTTCTACCTGCCCTCGATGCTCGGCTCATCCGTAGCCATCGCGGTGCTATGGAAGCAGATCTTTGGAACTACCGGGCTGGTTAACCAGCTCCTGGGACTCGTGGGCATCGAAGGCATGGGCTGGATCTCCGATCCGAGCACGTCACTGAGCAGCCTCATTCTGCTCAACGTGTGGACCTTCGGCTCGCCGATGGTGATCTTCCTGGCGGGTCTGCGCCAGATCCCTGCGATGTACTACGAAGCCGCTTCGATCGACGGGGCCACCAAATGGCGCCAATTTGTCAGCATCACTCTTCCGATGCTGAGCCCGATCATTTTCTTCAACCTCGTACTGCAGGTGATTGGAGCCTTCCAGAACTTCACTCAGGCATTCATCGTCTCCAATGGTTCTGGCGGACCGGCGGATTCAACAATGTTCTTTACCTTGTACCTCTACCAGCAGGGCTTCAAGCAGTTTGACATGGGCTACGCCTCGGCGATGGCTTGGCTATTGGTCCTGATCGTCGGTGGTTTCACAGCACTGAACTTCTTCGTTTCTAAGTATTGGGTGTTCTACGATGACTAATCAGACTTCAACTTCGCGCGAGGAACTAGACGCGAATAAATTGACGGCACTTGACGAAGAAGCGCTGTTCGGGGGTCGGCCCCCCGTGGGCGGAACCGATTCCAAGGGGAAAAAAGTCAAGGGCCACCGCCCCAGCGCACGAACCCGCGCACGTGCGATCATCAAGCACACCATTTTGATTCTGGCCGCGCTGATCATGATCTACCCGCTGCTCTGGATGATTGCCAGTTCCTTCAGGCCAAACGATCTGATCTTCCGCGAAGCCGGTCTGGTGATCTCGAGCGTGGAATGGGAGAACTATCCCAACGGTTGGAGCGCACTGTCGGAACCATTCAGCAAATACCTGATGAACTCGGCCATCGTCGTGCTCGGTTGCATCCTAGGAAATCTGGTTTCTTGTTCGATGGCGGCCTATGCCTTCGCCCGCCTGGAGTTTAAGTTCAAGAAGATCATGTTCGTGCTCATGCTGATGACCATCATGCTTCCCATTCACGTCATCATCGTTCCGCAGTACATCATGTTCTCGCAGATCGGTTGGGTCAACACCTTCTGGCCTATCATCGTTCCGAAACTACTAGCCACTGACGCATTTTTCATCTTCCTGATGATTCAGTTCATCCGTGGCATTCCCAAGGACATGGATGAAGCCGCGCGCATCGATGGCGCGGGCCACCCACGCATCTTCTTGCAGGTGATCTTGCCATTGATGGTGCCGGCATTGGCTACCACCGCGATCTTCACCTTCATCTGGACCTGGAGCGACTTCTTCACCTCGCTGATCTACCTGACAAATCCAAGTAACTACACGGTTCAGGTGGCGTTGAATGCCTTCATCGACTCGACCGGCGAATCGAACTGGGGAGCGTTGTTCGCAATGTCGATCATTACTCTCGTACCCGTTTTCTTGGCCTTCCTCTTCGGCCAGAAGTTCCTGATCAAGGGCATCGCCACTACCGGCATCAAATAACCACAAGGGATGGGCTCGGCTGAAACGTTCGAGCCCATCCGCTGGTCAACGATTTCTTAAGGACCCACCCAGATGACTGCACCTAACCGTACCCGGTACGTACTAATCGGCACCGGAAACCGTTGCGAAATGTACCTCACCGCGATCCTGGGCGAGCACAGCGACGTCGCCGAGCTCGTGGCACTATCCGATCCAAACCCCGGGCGGATCGAGTACTACCAAGACGTTGTGGAACAGACGTTCGGGCAGCGCCTGGATGCCTTTGATCCGGCGCAACTGGCCGACTATGTTGCCGAGCACGAGATTAACCGGGTGATCATCACCAGTCCGGACTACACCCACGCAGACCTCGTTTGCGCCGCGCTCCGTGCCGGTGCTGATGTGATTGTTGAAAAGCCGCTGACCATCGACGCTGCAAGCACCACGCGTATCGCGGCGGCGGTTGCGGAAACCGGCCGAGAAGTCATCGTCACCTTCAACTACCGCTACTCACCGCGCAATACCGCGTTGAAGAAGGCCATCGATGACGGATTAATCGGCGAGGTAACCTCCATCGACTTCAGTTGGGTGCTCGACACCGTGCATGGTGCCGACTATTTCCGCCGCTGGCACCGGATCAAGGAGAACTCCGGCGGTCTGCTGGTGCATAAATCAAGTCACCATTTCGACCTTGTGAACTGGTGGTTGTCCGATACCCCGCAACGGGTCTTTGCGGCCGGAGGGTTGAAATTCTACGGCCCGGATAATGCCGCACGGCGCGGGCAGCAGGCCAGTGAACGTGGAACCCACGAACACAGCGAGGCAGATCCCTTCGACCTGGATCTACGCAGCGACCTTCGCCTGGAGAAGCTGTACTTGGATAGCGAACATCATGACGGATACCGCCGCGACCAAGGAGTATTCGCAGGCGAGATCGGGATTGAGGATAATCTGGCGTTGACGGTGGAGTACGAAGGCGGCCCGGTGCTGTCCTACTCTCTGAATGCGCACAGCCCCTGGGAGGGGTACCGGGTGGCAGTCAACGGCACCGCAGGACGCCTGGAATTGGATGTGGTCGAGCGAGCAGCGGTGCTTCCTGCCGCAGGGGGAAATCCCGTGGATCCGTCCTTCTCGGACGACGGACAGAATACCGCGGTGCGCTCCAAGGGGGAGAAGCTTGTCCTCCAGCGCCACTGGGGGCCGGCCGAGGAACTGGAAATCATCAACGGGGAAGGTTCGCACGGCGGCGGGGATGCACTGCTGCTGGAGGAGCTCTTCCGCGGCACCACAGTCGACAGGTATTCACGGCAGGCCGGATTCCTCGATGGAGCGCGAGCTATCGCCGTGGGAATCTGCGGCAACCAATCCCTGGAATCTGGTCAAGCGGTAGCCGTAGAACAGGCCGGACTTGGTGTTAACTTATCCCTCGTGGAACGGGTTCAGGTGTAATCGGAAAAATGAACGAGAAAGTTATTATCACTGGCGGATCAGGCCGTCTAGGTCGTGCTGTCGTAGCCGGATTTGCCCATGCGGGGCACCATGTTGTGTCCTTGGACCGAACCCTTCCCGAGGATCCTCTGGACGATGTCGACTACCGAAGCGTGGACCTCTTGGATGCCGCAGCCACTTGTGCATTGTTCAAGGAAGCCACCCCGCAGGCGGTAGTCTCCCTAGCGGCCATGGCGGTGCCCTTTATGGCGCCGGAGGAAGTGCTGCTGCGCACCAACGCAACGATCGCTCACAACGTCACCTCAGCCGCCGTGGAATCCGGGGCAACCCGCGTGGTCCTGGCTTCCAGCCCATCGATCATGGGCTACGGATCCCCGGGCGGCTGGAAGCCTGGCAAGCTGCCGCTGGACGAGACCGAAACCCCGCGCCCGTGGCACGCGTACGGCCTTTCCAAATACGTTGCCGAACAGATCGGGGCAATGTTCGCCGCAAAGATGGGCCCAGCAAGCACGGTCAAGTTCGCCTCCTTCCGGCCTTGCTATGTCATTGCCGAAGAGGAATGGGCTGGTGCCATAACGCAGCAGGGGCACACCGTGGCCGAACGCTTGGCCGATCCTAAACTTTCGGCTCCGGCGTTGTTCAACTACGTGGACGCCCGGGATGTCACGGATTTTCTGCTCTTGCTGCTGGAACGCTTTGACCGAGTGGAGAATGGTTCGGTCTTCTTTGTGGGGGCCAAGGACGCCATGGCTACCTCCCCATTGTCGGAGCTCATCCCGGAAATCTATCCAGAGCTGGCGGAGCTGGCGGCCAACCTGACCGGGGATTCTCCGGCTTTCAGTATCGAGAAGGCTCGAAGCGTCATCGGCTGGGAGCCAAAGCGCAGCTGGAGAACCGAATTGAAACAACTGGTCTAACCGGTCCTGCGGGAGCCCACCTCTCGCTCTGCGGTTTCAGCGCGCCAACACTGCGGGGCGATCCAAATTGCCTACCCGAATCACCGGCCACCGGGGATCGACGCTGAGTACTTCCACGGTTGGCTTACCGCCATGCTCGATGAGCAGGACGGTATCCTCAACTTTAAAGGTCATGGCGTCCTGTACCGCACTGGGATTCCACGCGAAAGCCTGATTCGCGCGGATGAGGTCGGTAGCATCTGGGGTCAGGCGAGGATCTCTGCCGTTGTAACCGGCAATCCCACCTTGATGATGGTTCTGCCATTCTTGGGGATCGAACCCATGCAGAGGATACGCGGCCTGAACGACGGGGAGCATCGATCTTAGTTCGGTGCCCGGTTGCAAGGATCTGAAAATCTCGTGCTCCACCTGAAGAATCGCGTGCTCTGCTTCCAGCTCTCCGGGCAACGGGTCGCCAAAACGGACCCACCGGGTGACATTGGCGATCAATCCACCGCGGCGAACGCAGAGTACCGCCATGGCTTTGCGCCCAAGCAGGGCCTTTGTGGGCAGGGGGTGGCGGAATGCCGAGCGAGAATCCCCGCAGACCAATGCCACCAGCACTTCGCCGCCGAGGCTGATTGCTGCGGCACTGAGCCTGGCAGCAATATCCCGTTCGGAGTCTTCGGGGCTCGCCTCACCGAGCACTTGCGTGAAAATCCCGGCGACAGCCACACAGAGACCTCGGTACCTGCTGACCTCGGCGTCGCATAGAACGGTACGCAAGCCTCGCAGCTGCACCTCCACTCGGGCCTCGGACAAGACCTCCAGTCCACGCACCTCTGGGCACCATGCCGCATAGTCGTCGAGTGACTCGTACCAGTCCAGAATGTGCAACCGGGCCTCGGGGACTTTGCGCAGTTCTTCGGCAAGCAAGCGGTCCGCTTCGCTCAGCGGCGTGGCGATCTCACAACCTTCGCGGTGCACCAACACACGCAGTGCCGGAGGACTCGCCAGCGAAACATGGGTTCGAGCGCCGGCTAGGTACCACGACAGCGACCCCGCGGTGGACAGCAAGATAGCGTCCGCGCCCAGCTCGTCGAGCAGATCCACCAGCTGGGCATGCTTGAGGTTATATTCATTGAGGGGCATACTTCTCCTGCCGAGATGGAGTAGGAAGTTATTCTTGATTGAACGTTTCGGCCAGCTGGGCACTTTGCTGCTTGGAGAGTGCTCCGTCAACGACCAGAATCCGAACCTTGCGGCTGGCCAAGGCGCTTGGCTCCAGAATCACCGGGCTATCCCACGCCAGCGATGCGCCGATGCCGGGATATCCCGAGTACCGAACAAACCATGGGTCATGCGCTGTGGAACAGAAGATGAGCGTTGCGGCCCCATGGCCCAGGTCGCGGGAATTCAATCCCACCGAATCGGCGGAAAAAACTGCGCTAAATGCCAGCCAATCACTGGTGGAGCCATGCACGGCCGATTCACCGGAGGCATTTGCTGTATAGATTTCGCCCCGATGCACGGCCGGCAGGCGCCAGAAGAATCCGCCATAGCCGCCCTGGTCCCGCCCGTTGGAACCAGGAGACCCCAGCGATACCTGCTGGTCGCGCGCTTGCAGGGCAAACTCAAAGTCCAATGACCAGCCTCGGATTTGCAACCGTTCAAAAGCCTCCGCTCGAACGGTACGGTATTCATCAAGGAGCACTTGTCCATGGTGGTCAACCCATTCAAGATGCGAAGTGACAGCGGAATTGGATTCGTTGAATTCCTCGCAGACGGCGCGAATGTGCCCATGGTCAGCTTTCCAGAGATAACGCCCAGCTGAGCGCGTGTAGGTTCGTCCGCCCCAGAAATTGGTTCCATTTACATCCTGCAGCGCGACTCCCAGACCGAGATGCCAGGTGTGGTCCAGGGGTTGCTGGTCACTGACGGTGACACCGTCGAGCGTGCGCAGCTGATCAAGGAATGGGCGTGGTGAGTTTGTCGGGGCAATGTCCGTTCCGGTGCGTAGCCGCGCAACCTCCACGGGATCGCCACTGATCGGATGGGCGATCTGGAGAGTTCCGCTAGTGGGTGCCGGCTTGGCCCACGGGGCTCCTAGGGAAGAGAACGCAGTTTGCGCGGCCACCGCGCGGTCAATGAACCTTTCGATGTCTGGAACCACCGGATGATATTCTCCATCTTCGCCTACGCCATAAACCTCGCTGCGGCAGATCGCTTGCGGATCGGGTGAGGTCCGCACCTGTTCGAGGACTTTCATGAACGCTCCGGCATTTTCCAAGGGGCACAGCAGTTTTGGCGCTGCGCCGCTTCGCACATCCACAAGATTTTCGAGCAGGTTAACTCGACCGAAGCTGCGGATATATTCTTCACCGCCGAGATCCGGGTTGGGGCGAACCACCAGCTCGTCTCGTGTGTAGTACAGGGTTGCTTGACCTTCGGTCCCGTAGACGGTGACCCACGGGTCGCGTTGCTCGGCCGCGCACACGGTTAACGCGGCAGTCACCGGGATCCCCTTCACCGTGCGCAGGCAGAGCACCGAGGTGTCATCGGCTTCGATATCATGGGCGTGGTAAAGCTCGGTGGAAAGTGCGGCGACATCCTCGGCTCGGCGTGCCCCGGCAATGTGCAGGGCACTCATCACCGCGTGGGCCAGCGGATTGGTGATGACCCCGTCGGCAATGTGGATGCCATCCAGGACTCGGTGGCCGGCCCAAGGCGCCCGATCATAATACCCCTGAGTGCGCAGCCAGGTACCGGAGGCACCGACGGCGCGCAACTCGCCGATGGGTGAATCACGCGCATCATCAACAAAAAACTCCTCGAGAGCCGCTAAAGCCAAGGAGCCAACTGCCTGAAAACCGACCTGCACCCGGCCTCCGGCCTCCCGGGCAGCAGAAAGCAGTTCCTGGTATTGCGCGAAGGTAGCCGTAGGAGGCTTCTCCAGGTACAGATCGGCGCCGGTCATAAGTGCCTTGAGCGCCAGTTCGTGGTGGGTGTTGATTGGCGTCGAAACAATGATGATATCCGGGCTGATATCGGAGTCGATCAACGCATCAAGGGAGGCGAATATGGGGGTATCTTCGCCGCGGATGTCCGGCCCCGGATCGTCGGGGCCGGCACCGGCCACAAAATTGGCTTTACCCAGCGCAACGAGGCGGTGGATGTTCAGCAGGTGCTGGCGTCCGAACCCGTTCAGCCCAATTAGCGCGATCCCCGGTACTCTGTGATCCGGCGCATCCGTTGTCGTGGCACCTTGCTGCGATAAGTCGGTCATACCCGTCCTTGGTTAACGTCGTTGACTAAGTGAAATAAGGATACGAGCTAGTTGGCGGTGCTCGCCTCCAGCACCCCTGAAGCTTCATTGAGGTGCGGGAGCACTAGCTGCTCGTAACGCTCTTTCATGGTGCGAATGGTCAGCTCCGCGGCTTGATTATTAACTTCTTCGTTGAAGATCTCCACCTCAACGGGACCGCGGTATCCGGCTTGGGCGACCCAGCGGGAAATGGAAGCGAACTCAATGTATCCATCGCCCATCATGCCCCGTGACTGCAGGGCATCGCGGGCGATCGGGAGGTTGAAGTCGCAGATCTGGTAGCTTGCCAGTCGACCCTCGTGACCGGCCCGCTGAATTTGAGCTTGAAGCTGGGGATCCCAGAATACGTGGAAGGTATCCACCACGACACCCACGGCCGAAGTCGGGTAGGGAGTGGCCAAGTCCAGGGCCTGGCCCAAGGTGGAGAGCACCGCGCGGTCGGCCACGTACATGGGGTGCAGGGCCTCGAGAACCAGCCGCACGCCATGTTCGGCGGCGTAGGGAACCAATTCCCCCAGGGCCTTGGCGACGCGGTCGCGGGCCGCAACAATGTTTTTGTCGGCCCCGTCCCCCTGGCCACCGAGGATATGCGCGGCGGCGGGAAGCCCGCCCACAACCATGATCAGCTCGTTGGCGCCGATGATGGCAGCCTCGCGGATCGCTTCGCGGTTCGATTCCAACGCTTCGCTTCGCCCCGCAGCCGAATTGCTGGTCAGGAAACCGCCGCGGCACAGCGTGCTTGCCTTCAACCCGGCGCCGGCGATGATCTTCGCCGCCGGTCCTGCCCCGCCCACGTCGCTAATGAGGTGGCGCCAGGGACCAATATGGCTCAGGCCCGCCTCGGCCGCTGCCTGCACTGCTTCGCGCAGATTCAGCCGAGGTGTAGTGCCGGTGTTCAGTGCCAGTTCGAAGCTCATGCGACTCCAGTCAGAGTTGGGACGGGGGAGAACACGCCATTAATTTCCAATAGCTGTTTCAGGCGTTCAGCGGCTAGCTCGGGATTCAGCAACAGACCGGCCTGATCGGCCAGGACAAACGTGCGCACCAGATGCAGAATTGAGCGGCCGGCATGCAGTCCGCCGACCATTTGGAAACCGGCTTGGTGCCCGTTGAGCCAGGAAAGGAAGGCGATTCCGGTCTTGTAGTAGAACGTCGGTGCGGAGAAAATATGCAGTCCCAGATCCCGAGTGGAATCCAGGATGGTGCGTGCCCGCTGTCCATCTCCCGCGTCGAAGGCCTGAAGCGCGGTCGAGGCCGCCGGATAGATTGCAGCGAAGATGCCTAGCAGGGCATCGGAGTGCCTGGTGCCGTCGCCTTGGATAAGTTCCGGGTAGTTGAAGTCGTCACCGGTGTAGAGCCGGACACCCTGTGGCAGCCGTGCGCGCAAATACTTTTCATGCTCGGCATCCAAAAGCGAAACCTTGACGCCATCGATCTTGGCCGCATGGTTCTCCACCAGGCTGGCGAAGGTGGCGGTTGCCGTCTCGATATCGGTGTCCCCCCAGTAGCCAGCCAGCGCGGGATCAAACATTTCCCCGAGCCAATGCAGAATCACCGGTTTGGTGGCGGCTTCCAGCAGGGTGCCGTAGACGTTCAGGTAGTCTTCGGACGATTCGGCGGCGCGGACCAGCGCCCGCGAACACATCAAAATGACCTTCGCCCCGGACTCTTCGACGAGTCCCAGCATCTCCAAATAGGAGTCTGTGACCCGGGCCAAGTCGCCGGCCTGCACGCTGAGCGGATCCAGCTGGTCGGTGCCGACTCCGCAGGCCAGCAGGTCTCGCACGCTACGCCCGGTCAGCGCCGGATAGCTATTGCTGGCAACTACCCTTGCCGCTTCGGCGGCGGAACGTTGAATGAGTTCCCTGGTCGCCGCGTAGTCCAGGCCCATGCCACGTTGAGCGGTGTCCATGGCATCGGCGACGCCTAAACCGTAGGACCACAGTTCGTGGCGGTAATCCAAGGTTGCTTCCCAGTCCAAGGCGGCCGGTGCCCCCGGGGTGTTATCGGCGGTCATCAGCGGAATTACGTGGGCCGCAGCGTAGACCTTGCGTGTGCTGATCGGTGCGGTGGGGCGGCGAAAATCTCCGGGGCCGGAGAGCGTGTAGCTGTAGGGTTCCCCGTGCTCGTTGGGCAGGATGATTGTCGGTTGTGCTTGTTGCTGGCTCACAGGGTGATCTCCGGGATGTCGATGGTGCGCCGTTCGGCGCTGGACTGCAGGCCCAGCTCGGCAAGCTGCACGCCACGAGCGGCCGACAGCAAGCCGTAGCGGTGTTCGCGCCCGGCCACGACATCGGCCAGGAATTCTTCCCACTGCAATTTGAACCCGTTGTCCAGATCCGCGTTGGCCGGCACTTCCAGCCACTGATCGCGGAAGGATTCGGTGACCGGAAGGTCCGGGTTCCAGACCGGCTTGGGTGTGTTGGCTCGCTGTTGGGCGACGCATTTGTTCAGACCTGCCACCGCGGATCCGTGAGTTCCGTCGATCTGGAACTCAACGAGCTCGTCGCGATAGACACGCACCGCCCAGGAGGAGTTGATCTGGGCAACAACTTGATCTCCGGCAGGAGTTTCAAGTTCAAAGATTCCGTAGGCTGCGTCGTCCGCGGTTGCCTCGTAGGGCGCACCCTTTTCATCCCACCGGGTGGGGATGTGAGTTGCGGTTTTGGAGGTAACTGATTTGACCTTGCCGATGATGCCTTCGAGGACGTAGTTCCAGTGGCAGTACATGTCGGTGGTCATCGATCCGCCATCGGCCAGCCGGTAGTTCCATGACGGACGTTGGGCTTCCTGGATTTCGCCTTCGAAGACCCAGTAACCGAATTCTCCGCGCAGGGACAGGATCCGGCCAAAGAAGCCCTCGTCGACAAGCCGGCGCAGTTTGACCAAGCCTGGCAGGTACAACTTGTCGTGCACTACGCCGGCGGTAATGCCCTTGCTCTTGGCTTGGCGCGCCAGGTCTACCGCTTCGGTAAGGGTTTCGGCGGTCGGTTTTTCGGTGAAGATGTGCTTACCGGCTGTGATGGCCTTGGACAGGGTGTCGTAGCGCAGCGACGTCATCGAGGCGTCAAAGACGATGTCGATGGAGTCGTCGTTGATTAGCGAGTCGAGGTCGGTGGAGTAGTGCTCAACGTTGTGGAGCTGGGCCAGTTCCTTGAGTTTCGCCTCGTTGCGGCCAACGAGAATTGGCTCGACGGTCACCTTGGAACCGTCGGGCAAGGTAATTCCTCCCTGATCACGGATCGGCAGGATGGAGCGGAGCAGGTGCTGCCGATAGCCCATGCGGCCGGTGATGCCACTCATGGCGATGCGAAGTACTCGTGGTTCTGTCATGGGGGTGCTCCTCGTGCAAGGGATTGTTAAGAAAGGAATTGGGAATGCGCTTTCCACGATAGTGTTGCCCAATTAGTGTGTCAACCATCTCCGTTCAGGGAGATAAGCTTGTTCAAAATTGCAATGGGTGATAAGGATTTCATGTGGCTATTCGACTAACTGACGTGGCTAATGAAGCCGGAGTTTCATTGGCAACCGCATCGCGCGTACTGAACGGGTCGGCGCGCAAGCCTGCCGAGGAAATCTCCCTCCGAGTTCGTGCGGCGGCAGAGAAATTGGGATATTTCCCCAACGCTCAGGCGCAAGCGCTTGCCCGATCCTCGACTAAGCTGGTGGGCCTCGTGGTGCACGACATTGCCGACCCGTATTTCTCGTCCATTGCCCGCGGGGTGCAGCGCGGGCTGGACGCCAGTGGCATCCAACTGCTGCTGACTAGTACTGGCGCGGAACATGACCGGGAAATAGCTGCCGTTCGCGCCTTCATGTCGCACCGGACCGACGCTATTATCATTTCTGGAACCCGGCGCTTGAGCGGCGATCAGGAGCTCATGGAATTGCTGGAAAGCTACCAGGGCAACGGTGGCCAAGTGGCGATGATTGGGCAAACCTTTCCCGCAACGGGCGGAATTCAGGTCGATAACGCCGGGACCGCTAGCGACCTGGCCGGGGAACTGCTCAAAGCCGGTCATCGCCGTTTTGTCGTTTTGGCCGGCAACCCGAACTTGGTGACCGCGAAACATCGTGCCGACGGGTTTGTGTCCAAGCTTGAGCGCTCCGGCGTGCCGGTTGAGGAAGTGCTCCACGGAGCTTTCTCGCGCGAGGGGGGTTATTTGGTCATGAGCGACTACTTGCGAGGGTATCAATCCACCGAAAACACCGGTCCGGTCTGCGTCTTCTGCGTATCTGACGTCATGGCGCTGGGGGCGATTCGCGCAATTCGCGAGCACGGCTTGCGGATTCCCGACGATATTGCGATTGCCGGCTTCGACGACATCCCAACGCTGATTGATGTCACCCCGTCGGTGTCTACCGCCCGCCTTCCGCTCGAAGAAATGGGCCGCATGGCCGGCGAGATGGTTCTCGCGCATAGTGATTCGAAGCTGCTGGTTGTTTCGGGAACCCCGGTTTTGCGGGAAAGCACCGAGAGCCGTTGATCCGTCGATACCTTTTTGGAATCATTCGATTCAAAGGTGTCATCGACATATTCCCACTTCGATCTTGACTCGTGAGCTGAATCACATCTAGATTACTTGGGAAGCGCTTTCCATTCGCGTCGGCGCACAGGTGTCTCGACACTGAGTAAACCCTCGCGAGTTCTCGCCCATCCAAGGAGGAGTCCATGAACAATCAACAACGGTCCGAAGGCATGCGTCGCATTGCCGGTCAGCGACTAACCAAGTCCCTTGCCATAGCTGCAGTCGCAGCGCTGGCATTGACGGGGTGCGGCGGAGGCGGGAACGCGGCTGACAGCGCCGATGGAAAGGTGAGTTTGCGATTCGCCTGGTGGGGTTCGGACTCAAGGGCGCAGGCTACCAACGAGATCATCGAGGCCTTCGAGGCAGAGAATCCAAATATCGACGTTCAGGGCGAGTATTCGGACTGGAGCGGATATTGGGACAAGCTCGCTACCCAAGTCGCCTCGAATGATGCCCCGGATATTATCCAGATGGACGACAAGTACCTTCGCGAATACGCCGACCGTGGCGCGCTTCTCGATCTTGACGGTGTTGACGTCTCCAACTTTGAAGAGGTTTCCGTTTCCAACGGCACCACCGAAGATGGATTGGTTGGCATTACGACGGGAATTAACTCGTTTACATTGACCGCAAACCCCAAGGTTTTGAAGGAAGCTGGGCTGGATATCCCGGACGACAAGACTTGGACATGGGACGATTATCGCGAAATCACCAAAACCGTTAGCGAAAAAGCCGAAGGGAAATACGGTTCCGAGGCGCCGAATGAACCCGCTGGATTGCAGTCCTGGCTGAGGCAATCGGATAAGCACTTAACCACTGAATCCGGAGAGCTTGGATTGACCGTTGAGGATCTGGCCGGCTATTTCCAGCACCACCAGGACTTGCTGGATAGCGGATCCTATCCAGTGGCCTCGGTTCTAGCCGAGAATCAGAATGCCGGGCCTGATCGTTCCATGACCGGTACCGGCACTTCGGCCTTTGGCATGTGGTGGAGCAACCAGCTCGGTTCACTTTCCGCAGCGGCAGGCGTTGATCTGGTGCCCCTGCGCCTGCCTAGCTCCACGGGCGAAGCCGAAGACAACGGGCTTTGGTACAAGTCATCGATGATGATGTCCGGGTACAGCAAGTCCAAGCATCCCGAAGAGGTCAAGAAGTTCATTGACTTCATGGTGAATTCCGAAGAAGCTGGCGAGCTGAACAAAATGGACCGCGGGCTGCCGGCCAACACTGAGATTCGCGACTTGGTAGTGTCCGACCTTGAGCCAATCGAGGCCGCTTCAGCGGAGTTCGTCACCGGAATTGAAACTGAGCTGGCAGGGTCTGAACCAATTCCACCCATGGGATTCAGCAAGATCCAAGACATTTTGTACCGCTACGAGATGGAAATCTTCTTCAAGCGGCAGTCGCCGCAAGATGCGGCAACCAACGCGTTGAACGAGATGCGCTCTGCCGTTGAATAGCAAACACACGGTTTGATCTGAATATAAGTCTGGCGGGGAATGTTTATTTCCCCGCCAGGCTTTTTAGTTTATAAACAGTGTGTCCAAGACAGATGCGGCGTTTTCCTGCAGATGCTCATCGTCCGCGTCAAGCAGCAGCCGCAACCAAGTCTCATGCTGGGATAGCGGAGCCACTAGGCATGCGGGGGCGACTAAGTCATAGAGCTCGTCGGCGCTGCCGTATGCGGCGAACTCACCTAGGTAGGCGCCCAGGGCACGCATAACACGCTCGTCGTCGGTCCGGCATTTCCACGACTGGGTCATTGCCGCCAGTGGGGCCGCCAGCGAAGAAAACGGATGAGCCCAGTGGGCCGTCGCAAAGTTCGTGATCCGCGCATGCTGGCCCTTTTCCGAGGGCACCACCGTCTGCGCCAAATCGAAGGCGCCATGTTCCAGGCTCAGCGGGATGGGACCGCGATGCAAGGCTTCGCAGGCGTCGGAAAGGGTCTTTAGTTGGCCATGCAAAGCGTCGGCCTGTTGCGGGTCCAAATGCAACGGATGGTTTGCCTCGAGAGAAACATGCATGGTCAATGCCTGCTCAAACTGTTCTGGGAGGAACTGCGGATCCACCACCGGCATGCCGACGTCGAAGAAGGCCTCTTCGTTGCCCATCAAAGCCACCTGGAAGGAGCCGAGTGAGGCAAGCGCCAGCTGCCAGTTCTCGGCGCTGTCGCCCAAATCCGCCAGGGTGTGACCAAAATCGGGGGAGAGCATATAGCCGGCCATGCGGTCGATTGCCAGCGGCATCACCACACGTTCGGGCTGCAGTCCGCCGGCGGTAATCGTCACCGCTGCCTCAGCTGCCAATCCCGGCGCATTCGCCTTAAACACCAGATCGGCTGCGTCGGTCCCAACCAGCGCCGAAACCTGGTCCAAGGAGGCCGGCCAAAAATCCGGTCCCGCGACACGCTCGATGCCGTAGGCCGCGCAGGCCTCATCGATCCAATAGGCGGCAGACTCACGCCATTGGTCGCTATTCCATTCATCTATCCACTGAGCCACAATCCCAATCGTAGTATGTCGATGCAAGCGGGATCACTTGCTACCGTTGGGTCTACGGCCAATAATTGCTCCTCGACGAAGGATTTCGATCGTGAACGCTACACGCCCGACGTACCGCCACCGTGATTTCAAGGCCGTCCTTTTTGATTTGGATGGTGTTCTCACACCTACCGCGCTATTGCACCGTGCGGCTTGGAAAGAATTATTTACCGGATTCTTCGCTCAAGAACACCCGGGCGTGCCGCCCTATACCGATCCGGACTATTTCGAGCTACTCGACGGCAGGCCACGCTATGAGGGCGTCGGCGCCGTACTCGAGTCCCGGGGAATAGCACTGCCCTGGGGAGACCCGAAGGACCCTGCGGGATACACCTCGGTGTGCGCGCTGGGAAATCTGAAGAATTCGGTTTTCACCACGGTGCTGGAGCGTGATGGGATTGCGCCCTATTCCGGGTCCAGCAACTACCTGCAACAGGTCCTGGAGGCAGGGCTGGATGTAGCCGTGGTCTCCTCATCACGCAATGCCCGCTCGGTACTGGAAGCCGCGGGGCTGGAAAGGTTCTTCACCACCATCATGGGCGGGCACGAGGCAGCGGCACGCGAGCTGCCTGGCAAGCCATCGCCCGCCACGTTCTTGGCGACCGCCAAGGACCTCGGTTGGCGCCCCGAAGAGTGCGTGGTCATCGAGGATGCCACCAGCGGCGTGCAAGCCGCCCAGGAAGGCGGCTTCATGGTCGTCGGGGTGGCACGTGAAGACAATGAGCAGCAGCTATTGGATGCCGGTGCGCTCTTTGTGGTCCAGGACCTCAGCGAGTTGGTTTCAGCCTCCGCGGTTAAGGCCTGGAACTTTGACCCCTGGTCCATCACTCGGGAAGCCGAACGCGATGAGACGGGCGCCCAAGACACGGTCTTCGCCCTGGGCAACGGCTTCCTTGGCGCTCGTTCGGCCCAGGTGGGCCTGGGCGAGCAAGTCGCCGGGACTTTCCTCAACGGGCTGCACGAAACCTGGCAGATCCGCCACGCAGAAAGCGCGTTCGGGCTTGCCGAAACCGGGCAGACGATGATCAGCGCCCCAGATTTCCGGACCCTGCGTGTGTTCATCAACGACGAGGCGCTGGAGGTGGGGCGAACCGAAATGCTCCGCGATGACTTGCGCTTGGACTTCCGCGAGGGGACGTTGATTTCACAGACCCTGTGGCGCACCGCAGAAGGCCATCGGGTGGCGGTCACGGCACGGACCATGATTTCCTTCAGCGACCGGCATCTGGCGCTCCAAGATCTGCATGTGCGCCTGCTCGACGGACCGGCACATGTGCTGGTCCAGTCCTCGGTGATCGGCTATCGCTCCGAACCGGAGGTGTCTTCTCCGGCCGATCTCGACGCGGGCCAGGACCCGCGCAAGTCCGACGAGTCCTCGGATAATCCTTTGCACCCGGCCGGCCAGATAGCGGAAGGAACCCGTCTTGGGCTTTCCTACACCGTGGCGGGATCCAATATGTCCGTGTCGGCAGTCGTGGAACACCTGGTGAATACCACCGGTGGTGCCAGCGCCCAGATTCAAACGGAGCGTTCGGCGAAGCCCGATCGTGCCGACGAGGTTTCAAGCGCGAACCTCGAAGCGGGACAGGGGCTGCGCGTGGCCAAGTTCGCGGCCTACCACTCCTCGCGCCGGCACCCGGCCAAAGAAATGCTGCAGCGTTCGAGCCGCGCGCTGAATCATCTGGTGCCCCGGGGGATCGACGAGCACTTCCGGGAGCAGCGCGCATTTATGAAGGATTACTGGCAGCGCAGCGACGTCTTGGTGGACAGCGACGATCCGAGCCTGCAGCGCAAGATCCGCTGGAACCTCTTCCAGCTCGCCCAGGCCTCGGCCCGCGCCGACGGTTTGGGGATCAGCGCCAAGGGAGTCAGCGGCAACGGATATTCCGGACACTACTTCTGGGATACCGAAATCTATGTGATGCCGTTTTTGACCTACACGAACCAGCAGTGGGCCAGAAATACGCTCCGCGCGCGGATCTCGACGATCCCGGCGGCGACGCGCCGGGCACGCATCATGAACGAGGAGGGGCTGCTTTTCCCTTGGCGCACCATTAACGGCGAGGAAGCCAGCGCGTACTACCCGGCGGGTACCGCGCAATATCACATCAACGCCGACGTGGTGTATTCGCTCAACCGCTACCTCGATGCCGCCTGCGATGACGAGTTCCTCGAGGCGGGCGCCGCAGAAATTCTTGTCGGAACCGCCCGGATGTGGGCCTCTTTGGGCTTCTGGCGCGGTTCCGGGGATCAGCGGAGCTTCCACATCCACGGGGTAACCGGGCCGGATGAGTACACCGCGGTGGTCAACGACAATACCTACACCAATGTGATGGCGCGCTTCAACCTGCGTCGTTCGGCGCAGCTGATCCGCGAGCTGGCCGCCCGGCGCCCGCAGTTCTATGCCGAGCTGGCCGAGCGGATGGGGATAGATTCAGCGGAGATCTCCACCTGGCAGCTGGCGGCCGAACGAATCCATATCCCGTATTCGAAGGCCGTGGGAATCCACCCGCAGGACGAGCATTTCCTGAATCGCGAGGTCTGGGATCTCGAGGCCAGCGGCCCGGATAAACGTCCGCTGCTGCTGCATTACCACCCGTTGGTGATTTACCGCTTCCAGGTCATCAAGCAGGCCGATACGGTGCTGGCGCTATGGCTGCGTTCCAGCGATTTCACCGCCGAGCAGAAACTCGCCGATTTCAACTACTATGACCCATTGACCACCGGGGACTCGACCCTGTCGGCCACCGTGCAGTCGATCCTTGCGGCCGAGGTCGGCTACCGGGACCTGGCCTTCGACTACTTCGAACATGCGTTGAATGTCGACCTTGAAAACCTCCATGGAAATACCGCCGACGGGGTGCATGTGGCGTCCACCGGTGGGGTGTGGGCCGCGCTGGTCAACGGCTTCGCGGGGCTGCGCGACGATGACCAGCGGTTGCATTTCGACCCGCGGCTGCCCGAGCGCTTCAGATCCCTGCGATTCCAGCTGGCCTATAACGGTGCGGTGATCAAGGTGCTGCTCGACGCCAGCGGAATCGAATTCTCGCTCACCGGCCAGGGGCCGCAAAGTCTCTGGGTGCGCGGGGAGGAGATCGTGCTGCAGACCGGCCAGCGCCACCGGGTGGCCCTGCGCGATCAGGGGCCGCAGCTCTCCGGGCGTCCGAGCCTAGAACATGTGCTCTCGCTGCAACGAGAGGCCGGTGCCGAGGTGCCTAACAAGCCCTGGTAGCCAAGACACGTCGGGGGGGGCCCCCCAGGGGG